>CANNRA010000018.1 GCA_947507735.1 Actinomycetota bacterium | reverse complement strand
CTGCGGGCGGTCAGAGAAGCCTGTCCAGGAGTGGAGGATCTCGTAGCCGCGGAAGCGCAGCGTCGAGCCGCCCTTCTTGCCGGCCACGAGCCACTGGACGGTCTTGCCCTCGGCCTTCAGCTCACGCTCGATGGCGAACGCCTGGCGCAGCACGTTCGCGTTGAACGCACCCGCCAGGCCGCGGTCGCCGGTGAGCGGCAGGATCGCGACCGTCTGCACCTCACGCCGCTGCAGCAGCGCCAGACCGCGCACGGAGGAACTGGCGCGGGCGGTGCCCACCATCAGCTCCTGCATGCGGTTGGCATACGGGCGCATCGACTCGATCCGGGTCTGGGCCCGACGCAACTTCGCCGCGGCGACAAGCTCCATCGCCTTGGTGATCTTGCGGGTGTTCTTGACCGAGCGGACGCGCCGCTTGATGTCCTGGACAGAGGCCATCGGGGGTTAGACGATGCCCTTCTCGGTGCCCATGTTGAAGCCCGCGACGAAGCGCTTGAGCTCGGCGACGAGCTTCTCCTTCGTCGAATCCGAGATCGTCTTCTCCTCGCGGATCGCGGTGTACACCGACTTCTCGGTGCGCAGCGACTCGCGGAGCTCGTCCTGGAAGCGGGGCACGGCAGACACCGGCACCTCATCGAGGAAGCCGTTGTTGCCCGCGTAGATGGCAACGACCTGCTCCTCGACCGGCCAGGGCGAGTACTGCCCCTGGTTGAGGGTCGCGATCATCCGCTCGCCGCGCGACAGCGACTGCTGCGTGCCGGCGTCAAGCTCGGAGCCGAACTGGGCGAACGCCTCGAGCTCGCGGTACTGCGCGAGGGTCAGGCGCAGCGAGCCGGCGACCGACTTCATCGCCTTCGTCTGTGCCGACGAGCCGACGCGTGACACCGAGATGCCGACGTTGATCGCCGGGCGGATGCCCGAGTAGAACAGGTCGGACTCGAGGAAGATCTGCCCGTCCGTGATCGAGATCACGTTGGTCGGGATGTAAGCCGACACGTCACCGGCCTGCGTCTCGATGATCGGCAGAGCGGTCAGCGAGCCGCCGCCGAGCTCGTCGTTCAGCTTGCAGGCGCGCTCGAGCAGGCGGGAGTGCAAGTAGAAGACGTCGCCGGGGAATGCCTCGCGGCCCGGCGGGCGGCGGAGCAGCAGCGACATCTGCCGGTAGGCATCGGCGTGCTTCGTGAGGTCGTCGTAGATGCAGAGGGCGTGCTTCCCCTGGAAGAGGAAGTGCTCGCCCATCGCGCAGCCTGCGAACGGGGCCATCCACTTGATCGGAGCGGCGTCCGAGGCGGGAGCGTGCACGATGATCGTGTACTCCATCGCGCCGGCTTCCTTCAGCCGCTCGTACACCTGCGCCACGGTCGAGGCCTTCTGCCCGATCGCGACGTAGATGCAGATCATGTCCTGACCCTTTTGGTTCAGGATCGTGTCGATCGCGATCGCCGTCTTACCGGTACCGCGGTCGCCGATGATCAGCTCGCGCTGGCCACGGCCAATCGGGATCATGGCGTCGATGGCCTTGAGACCGGTCTGCACCGGCTCGGTGACCGGCTGGCGGGCGATGACGCCCGGAGCCTTGAACTCGAGCGGGCGTGTGCCCGTCGTGGCGATCGGGCCCTGGCCGTCGAGCGGCTGCCCGAGCGGGTTCACGACGCGACCAAGCAGGGCGTCACCGACCGGGACGGCAGCGACCTTGCCCGTGCGACGCACCGGCTGGCCCTCGGCGATCTTCTGCCAGTCGCCGAACAGCGCGACACCGACGTTGTCTTCCTCGAGGTTCAGCGCGAGGCCAGTGACCCCGTGCTCGAGCTCGAGCAGCTCCATGGCAAGGCAGTTCTCGAGTCCGTAGACACGAGCGATACCGTCACCGACGGAGAGAACCGTGCCGACCTCGGAGAGGTTGGTCTCCGCGTCGTAATCCGCGATACGCGCTTTGAGGATCGAGGTGATCTCATCAGGGCGAAGCTTCACATCAGCTCCTTGTCGTCAATTCGTGGCGAAGACGGGTGAGGCGGCCGAGCACGCTGGCGTCGAGACGCAGCGAGCCGACCTGCAAGACGATGCCACCGACGAGGGCCGGATCGACCTTACGGGTCGCATCGACGCGCTTGCCGGATGCCTTCTCGATCTGCGCGAGGATGGCGCGGGCTTCGTCGTCCGACAGCTCGTACGCGGTTGTCAGCTCGACATCGAGCCGACCCTCGTCAGCTGCGGCGATCTGCTCGAACTCGCGGGCGATCTCCTCCACCTCGCCGGCTCGACTCTTCTCGACCAGCAGCAGGAGGAAGTTGCGCAGCAGCGTGTCGGCGTCCGCGAGGACGGCCTCCAACGTGCTCCGCTTGAAACGGGCGTCGAGCTTCGGGTTGACGAGGAGAGCGTGCAAATCGGGCACGGTCTCGGTCGCGGCGACGAAGTCGGCGAGCTGCTCACGGACGACCGGGATGCTCTTGGCATCGCGGGCAGCCTCGTAGAGCGCCCGGGCGTACGTTCTGTGGACGACAGCCAACCCCGACCCCTACGCCCGGCCCCGCTCCAGGAGCGAGAAGTCGAGCCCCGAGATGGCGTCCTCGATGAGGCGGCGATGATCGGCCGTGTCGAGGACCTTGCCGGTGACCTTGGCGGTGGCGGCGAGCGTCAACTCGGCGACCTCCGAGCGGATCTGCTCGAGGGCCCGTGCGGTCTCGGCCTCGATCTGCTTCTTCGTCTCGTCGAGACGACGCTGCCGATCGAGATCGGTCTCCTCACGGACACGCTCACGCAGAGCGTCGGAAACCTTGCGGGCCTCGGTCAGGATGCCCTCGGCCTCGGTGCGGGCCTGCGCGATGAGCACCTTGTGCTCCTCGAGCAGCTGCCGACCCTCTTCGCGTGCGCGGTCAGCCCCTTCGATCGACTCGCGGATCTTCTCGCGCCGCTCGTCGATCGCCTTCTGGATGGGCCCGAAGGCGAACTTCCAGAGCACGAACAGCGTGAGCCCGAACGAAACCGCGGTCCAAATCATCAGACCGGGCTCCACCGAGATCAGAGCGTTCGCTCCGACTATCACTGGTGCGAGCATCGTGAGACTGAGCCGTCGAGCCTAGACGAGGACGTAGGCGAGCAGGCCACCGAGGAGGCCGTAGAACACGAGGGCCTCGGTGAGGGCGAAGGCGAGCCACATGATGCCCTGCAGCTCACCACGGAGCTCAGGCTGGCGTGCCACGGACTGGATCATGGAACCGAAAATGTTGCCGAGGCCGATACCGGCACCCAGCGAGCCAAGGCCGATACCGAGGGCGAAAGAGATCGCCTTTGCGGCATCGACGGTCGAAGCGTCTGCGATCAGACTCATGTACGTGCTCCTCTAGTGTTCGGGCTCGATCGCCGAGCCGATGTAGATGGCGGACAGGGAGGCGAAGATAAACGCCTGAATCGAGATAACGATAACGACCTCGAAGAGGTAGAAGGCCGTCGCGACCGGCACGGAGACGATCGCGAGGAACGACTTCTCGAGGACGAAGATCAGGCCGATCATCACGAGGATGAGCATGTGGCCGGCAAGCATGTTCGCAAAAAGACGGACAGAGAGCGAGATCAGCCGCATGAACTGCGAGAGGATCTCGATCGGCACGATCAGGATCAGCGCGAGCGGCGGTGCGTCAGGGATCCAGCTCTTGACGTACTTGACCGGGCCGTTCCAGCGGACGCCCTCGATGTGCGTGAAGAGGAACGTCAGCAGGGCGAGCGTGATCGTGACCGAGATCGACGCCGTCGCCGCATAGATGCCGAACGTTGGCATCTCGAAGCCGCCGATGTGGAACTTCTCATCGGTCAGCGGCAGCGGGATGAAGCCGAGCAGGTTCACGACCCAGATGAAGATCATCAGCGTGGCGACGAAGGGGAACCAGCGCGCCACGGCCTTCTCGGGCAGGCCCTCCTCGGCGATCTGCACCTGCGCGACCTCGTAGATGACCTCACCCAGGGTCTGGCGGGTGCCCGGCTTGGACTTCAGCCGGAACCGCATCAGGAAGATGCCGAGCGCCATGGTGACGAGCGCACCGAGCCAGAGGTAGGCGACCGCCTTGTTGATCGACAGGTCGAGCCCACCGAGCTTGATCGGGAGCCACGGATGGAGCTCGAACTCGTCCTCGGGATGGAACTCGCCGTTGGCGAGCGCAGCCGCAGGCGCGCTGAGCGCGAGGGCGAAGACGGTGAATGCGGCGAAGAGGCGTCTCATCGGGTTGTGGCTCCCGTGTAGTAGCTGATGAGGGAGAGACCGAGCTCCAGCGTGTAGGCGAGCGCAAAGACGATAGCTGCGGAGAGGCCAACCCCGGTGTTAGAAGCGGCGACGGCCACCACGACGATCATCACAGCAGTGACGCGGAAGATGCGGCCGAAGGCGGCAACGCCCGAGCTGCCGATGGTGTCGACGCCGATGCTGAGCCGTGAAATGCCCCAGGCGAGGCCCTGGCTGGCGGCCCAGAGGATGGCGGCGAGACCCCAGCCGGCCATCGAGAAGCCCGACACGAGGAAGATCGGCAGGGCGACCGCGACGACCGCGGTGCCGGCGACGACAGGGATCATCCGCGCGGGCATCGGACGCGGCGTGCCGAGGATGCCGACGCGCATCAGAGCGAACCCCGGTAGCGCTGGACGACGGCGGCGACGCCGACCGGCAGGCCCACGCAGGAGCCGCCGACGATGCCGTAGCCGAGATTGCCTGCGGCCCAGCCAAGGAGAGCGCCGATACCGACGGAGGCGCCTGTGGCTGCCGTCAGAATCGCGCCCGCCCCCGCAGGGTCAAAAGGTCGCCTGTCACCGTGCTGCATCGCGTGCCGAGCATACCACCCCTGTCGGAACGCTTTGTAGCAACCGCAAACCACCAATCCATAAGGAATCGCCCGCCGCGGCCAACGACTTTGTGTGGCCTCATACGAGCGCTACGGGCCCCGAACTGCGGATCAGGCAGAGCGGCGGGTGGTCTCCCCCGCCTCCTGCTCGTGCCGGCGCTGCTCGGCGGCACGCTTCTTGATCCACGGATTCGCCAGCTTCACGATCTCCAGCAGGTACACCATCGTCACCGACGCGGCGAGCGCGGCGAAACCGATCAGGCCGACAGCGATGGTCGCGCCCGTGTGCCACACGCCGTGCTCGCGGAACGGGATGAAGCGCGTCGCGAGCGCTGCCGCGGCCAGGATCGCGACCCAGGCCCACATCGTCAGCGCGGCCTTGCGCTGCGAGTAGCCGATGTCGAGGAAGCGGTGATGGAAGTGGCTGCGGTCGGCGCCATAGATCGGCTGCCCGTACTTGAGCCGCTTGAGCACGACGAACGACGTGTCGAGGATCGGCACGGCGAGCACCAGCAGCGGGACGCCGAGCGCGACGGTGGCCGCGGTCTTGAGCAGCCCCTGCACCGAGACGGCGGCCAGCACGAAGCCGAGCAGCATGGCGCCCGAGTCGCCCATGAAGATGCGCGCGGGATAGAAGTTGTGACGCAGGAAGCCGATGCAGGCGCCGCAGATGATCGCCGAGATGATCGCCGGCTGCGGCTTGCCGAGCGACAGCGCGATCACGCTGAAGGTGCCGGCGCCGATGCCGCAGACGCCCGCCGCAAGGCCGTCCAGCCCGTCGAGGAAGTTGACCATGTTCATGATCGCCAGGATCCAGATGATCGTCAGGCCGATGCCGACCGCCGCGGGCAGCGAGTGCGCGCCGACGAACGGCAGCGTGAAGTGGTCGACCCAGACGCCAAACGCCGTCGGGATCGCGGCCGCGGTGACCTGGCCAGCGAGCTTCGGCCACCAGGAGAGGCCGCGGAAGTCGTCGATCGCGCCGACCGTGGTGGCAACGGCCGCGCCGAGCAGGATGCCGCGCGTCTCCTGCGTCAGCTTGAGGAAGGCGAGCGACGGGACAAGGAAGCCCATGAAGATCGCCAGGCCGCCGAGCCGCGGGATCGGGCGGCGGTTGATACGCCGGCCCCCCGGGTTATCGACAACGCCCAGCAGGCGCGCCATGCCACCGACGGCGGGCGTCAGCGCGACGACGATGCCCAGGGCCATGAGCGCGCCCCAGAGAACTTCCAGATGGTCGCGGAAGGCCTCCCACATGGGAAGCTATTTCGTCCCGTAGAGGCGATCGCCTGCATCGCCGAGGCCCGGCACGATGTAGCCGACCTCGTTGAGCGCACGGTCGATCGAGGCCACGACGATGGTCACGTCGGGATGCGCGTCCTGGATCCGCTTGAGACCCTCGGGCGCAGCGATGATGCCGATCAGCCGGATCGACGTCGCCCCCGCCTCCTTCACCTTCTGGACGGCCGCTGCGGTGGAGTTGCCCGTGGCGATCATCGGGTCGAGCAGGATCACGTCACGCTGGGCGATGTCATGCGGCAGCTTGATGAAGTACTCGACGGGCTGCAGCGTCTCCTCGTCACGGTAGAGGCCGATGAAGCCCACGCGCGCGCCCGGCACCAGGGAGAGCACGCCGTCGAGCATGCCCATGCCTGCCCGCAGGATCGGGCAGACGGCGACCTTCTTGCCGGAGACGCGGCGGGCGGGCGTCCGCTCCAGCGGCGTCTCGACCTCCACCTCCTCGGTCAGCAGCTCCTTGGTCGCCTCGTAGGCGAGCAGCAACGTGAGCTCGTTGACGAGCTGGCGAAACAGCTGCGTGGGCGTGTGGATGTCGCGCAGCAGTCCGAGCTTGTGCTGGACGAGCGGGTGCTTGACCTCGACGACGGGCATCGGCGGGGCTCCCGCTAGCCGGTGGTGACGTAGGTCGGCCAGCCCTGGAAGCCCGGGTACAGCGGGTGCTTCGCGAGCAGGGCGTCGGTGCGGCCGGCGAGCGCGGCAACGTCGCCGCCCTCCTCCGAGAGCAGGTCGGCGATGATCGCGGCGACCTCGGTGAAGTCCTCGGTGCCGAAGCCGCGCATCGTCATGGCCGGCGTGCCGAGGCGGACGCCCGACGCAACGGTCGGCGGGCGCTCGTCGAACGGCACCGTGTTGCGGTTCGCCGTCATGTTGACCTGCTCGAGGCGCTCCTCGGCGTCCTTGCCCGTCCAGCGGGCGTTGCGCAGGTCGACCTGGACGAGATGCGTGTCGGTGCCGCCGGTCAGCACCTCGCGGCCATTGGCGATGAGACCTGCGGCGAGCGCGTCGGCGTTGGCGCGCACCTGGCGCTGGTAGTCGCGGAAGGCCTGCGTCATGGCGATGCCGAAGCAGGCGGCCTTCGCGGCGATCGCGTGCATCAGCGGGCCGCCCTGGAGGCCCGGGAAGACGGTCTTGTCGATCGCGGCGGCGTACTCCTCGCGGCAGAGCACGAAGCCGCTGCGCGGCCCGGCCAGCGTCTTGTGCGTCGTCGAGGTGACGAAGTCGCAGTGGGGCACCGGGCTCGGGTGCTCGCCGGCGGCGACCAGGCCCGAGAAGTGCGCCATGTCGCAGAGCAGCAGCGCGCCGACCTCGTCGGCGATCTCGCGGAAGCGGTGCGCCTCGACCGTGCGCGGGTACGCCGAGCCACCGCAGACGATCATTTTCGGCCGGTGCTCCTTGGCCAGCGCCAGCACCTCGTCGTAGTCGACCCGCATCGTCTCGCGGCTGACGCCGTAGTGCTTGACGTCGTAGAGCTTGCCGCTGAAGTTGACCCTGTGACCGTGGGTGAGGTGGCCGCCGTGATCGAGGCGCAGCGCCAGGATCGGATCGCCCGGCTGCAGCATCGCCATGTACACGGTCATGTTCGTGGCCGAGCCCGCGTTCGGCTGCACGTTCGCGTGCTCGGCGCCGAACAGCCGCTTCGCGCGCTCGATCGCGATCGTCTCGATCTCATCCACGACCTCGCAGCCGCCGTAGTAGCGCTTGCCGGGGTAGCCCTCGGCGTACTTGTTGGTGGCGACGCTGCCGACGGCCTCAAGGATCGACGGCCACGTGAAGTTCTCGGAGGCGATCAGCTCGACCTGGCTGCGCTGGCGCGCGAGCTCCTTTCCGAGCAGTCCCGCGATCTCCGGGTCGACGTCGGCCAGGCCGGCGGTGCGGAGAGCCTGGAGGGAGTGCTCGGTAACTGCCATGCGGTGACGCTCCTGGGAGTCGAAGGGGAACGCACGGATCGTACTCGCCGCTCCCCTCGCGGGAGTGACAAGGCGACCGGGGTTCGGTCGCGACCCTGGTCTAGGCGGACGATTCGGGCATCGCTCGTGGCTCGACCACCACACCGCGACGCAGGAGCTCGCCGAGCACGAGGTCGCACGCCTCACGGGCAGAGCAAGCGGCCGTATCGACTCTGAGCTCCGGACTCTCCGGCGCCTCGTACGGTGAGTCGATCCCGGTGAAGTTCGCGAGCTCGCCGCGACGGGCCTTCTTGTAGAGCCCCTTCGGATCCCGGGCCTCCGCGACCGCGAGCGGCGCATCGACGTAGACCTCGATGAACTCGTCTGAGCCGACCAGCTCTCGGGCAAGCTGTCGCTCGCTCCGGAACGGCGAGATGAAGGAGACGAGGACGAGTAGACCCGCCTCCGACATCAGCTTCGACACCTCGGCGACCCGTCGGATGTTCTCGACACGGTCGACCTCCGTGAATCCCAGATCCTTGTTGAGACCGTGCCGGACGTTGTCTCCATCGAGCAGGTACGTGAAATACCCGAGCGCATAGAGACGGGTCTCGAGCAGGTTGGCGATCGTGGACTTGCCCGACCCAGAGAGGCCGGTGAACCAGATCACGGTGGGCCGTTGCCTCATCAGCGAAGCGCGGGAAGCTCGGTCTACGGTGACGTGCTGCACCTGGATGTTGTGCGCGCGCCGTAGGGCGAACTTGAGCATGCCGACGCCAAGCGTTCTGCCGGTCTCCCGATCGGCAAGCACGAAGCTGCCGGTCTCCCGATTCGAGAGATACGGGTCGAACGGCATCGCCCGGTTGAGGGCAATGTTGCATGCGCCGATCTCGTCCGCCGCGAGCTGGTTCGCTGCCAGGCGCTGTCCCCGATCGAGATCGACGCGGTACTTGATCTCCGTGATCGTCACGAGCGCGGAGCCCGCGGCAAGCGTACGGAGGACATAGGGGCGCCCGGGCAACAGGTGCTCGTTCCCGATCCACGCGATCGTCGCTTCGAACTGGTCTGCCACCTCGGCGAGGTCGTCGGCCTTCGACAGAACATCGCCTACGAGGGCTTGGACGGGATCCGCAAGCGTCAACGCGACCGGAGACCCACCCCGTGCGACCCCCGACGTGTGACCGTCGCTCTCGATCGCAGCGACGACACTCGCGCGCCCTGAGGGCTGCAGGCGGACGGCATCACCAACGTGCACGGCCCCGGATGTGACGACGCCGAACACCCTCGGCACTCCGGCGCTGTCGGAGGCAACCCGCTGGATGGGTAGCCGGAACGCGCATTCGGAGGAAGGCCTGCCCCCGGGGACGATACCCTCCAGATAGCGACCAAGCCCCTTGACACGACCGACGATAGGCGCGCCCGCCCCGGCCGACGACGAGAGCCAGGCGGCGACCGCACCGACGTCGTCTCTGGCCCCCTCGCCTCCGGACGAGTCACTCCCAGACAGTGCGCTCCCTGTCCCGTGAGCCTCTGGCGGCTCGTGCGCTGACCGGTGCCGGTTATCCTCACTCTTCACGATGCATCTCCCATCCTTCCGACCAATATCATGCACCGCCCGACCCGAACCCGGGCACACGACAGTGCAGGCTACTGGCCTCTCCACGTCCTGAGGGCAGATGAACGCCGCAACGCTCCTGGAACAGACGATCACGATCGCACGCGCAGCGGGTGACGTGGTTCTGTCGTTCTATGCTGCGCCCCCCCGCGTCGAGATCAAGGCCGATGGCTCGCCGGTGACCGAGGCTGATCGGCAGGCGGAGGCGCTGATCACCCGCGAGCTCGCGCGGATCGCTCCCGGGATTCCCGTTGTTGGCGAGGAAGCGATCGGGACAGGTCGGCCTGCGAGCATCGGGAACCGCTTCTGGCTCGTCGATCCGCTCGACGGCACCAAGGAGTTCATCGACCGCAGGGACCAGTTCACCGTGAACATCGCTCTGATCAAGAACGGCCGGCCCGTGCTCGGAGTGATCGTCGCGCCGGCCCTCGGTGCAACATATGCGGGAGCCGAGGGTCTCGGCGCGACCGTCCAGGACGCTTCCGGTCGACGGTCAATCGCGTGCCGGCTGCCGCCGCGCGCGGGACTGACCGTCGTGTCGAGCCGATCGCACGGTGACCCCGAAGCACTCACTGCCCTCCTTTGCGGTCGGCGAGTCGCCGGCACGACAACGCTCGGTTCGTCGCTCAAGTTCTGCCTCGTGGCAGCCGGCGCAGCAGACCTCTATCCCCGGCTCGGCAGGACGATGGAGTGGGATACGGCCGCAGGTGACGCCATCCTGCGCGCAGCGGGCGGCAGCGTGAGGTCGCTTGACGGAACGGACATCGCCTACGGCAAGGCTGCCTTCGCGAACCCGCCGTTTCTCGCTGCGGGGCTACCCCTCTAGCCACGCCCGCTGTCCCGTGCGCGCCCTGATGCCTAGCGGCGGAAGAGCAAGGAGAGCGCCGGCCGGAGGGCCGCCGTCGAGACCGGTGCCGGGATGGTCGTGTTGGCACCGGCGCGGACGACCTGGACCCGGAGCCTGGCCGAGTTCGTCGCGACCACGATCTTGATGTCCGGGAACAGGTAGCGCAGGTTGCGGATCAGCGCGAGCCGCTCGGAGTGTCCCGCCGGCGCAGTCTTCATGTCGATGACCACGGCCGAGACGTTGCGCTTCTTGTCGGCGACCAGCTGGTAGGAGTCACGCGAGGTCGTGAAGTAGGCGATCTGGAACGACTTCTTCAGCGCGGCCTGCAAGCTGCGGCGGCTGTCGGTGCCGTTGACCAGCAGCACGATCGGGCGGGCCGGGATGACCGGCGGAGCCTTGAGGAAGGCGACCTGGCGGAACATCCGCACGCGGCCGACCTTCTTGCCCTTGGCATTGGTGGTTGCGATCTCGACCTCGAGGATCGCGTGCTGGCCAGCCAGCGAGCGCTTCGGCAGCTGGCGCTTGAGCACGTAGGTGCCGGCGCTGACCTTGAGGGCCGGCCAGACCATCAGCGTGCTCTTGCCCTTGCGGAGCGTTGCGCGCACCGTCGAGGTCTTCGTCACGCGGACGAGGAAGCCGAAGGTGGTGCGGCCCTTGAGGTACGGGTTCGGCGACACAGCCACCGTCGCGGCGAGCGGGGCCGAAGCCGGCCGGATGAGGACGCCGAAGTACGTGAGGTGGCGCGACAGGATGTGGATGGTGCCGTTCGCGTCGCGGAACCAGCCGTCACGCTGCCCGGGCGGCAGGGTCGTCGTGCCCGCGGGAAGCTGCGGGATCGGCGTCCAGGTGAGGCCGTCCTCCGAGGACGACGGCGACGTGCCGGCCGGTGCGTTCGGGAACTCGAACTCGAGCGGGTCGTCGAACGTCCGGACGAGCGTGCCATCGGACGAGCGGGTCGCCGTGACCTGCACCGCCTGGCCGCCCGCGGCGAAGATCGCCCCGATCGCCTTGCTGGCCTGGCTCTGGGCGTTGCCCGAGCCGGCATTGTTGCTGCTGGCCCCCTGGAACAGCGCTGCACTGTTCGTGACCGGGATCGGGTCGACCTTGATGACGGTCGCGTCCTTGAAGGCGGTTGCGGGCCACTGCATCGAGACGACGCCGTTGGAGGCGACGATGGCGCCGGCCTCGTTCCTGTCCGCCACGCGGCTGACCGGCGGCGCGTCGATGAGCGTCGTCGTGGTCGTACCGTTGGCGTTCGTGACAATCGTCGTGCCGGAGTTGTCGGCCGCGGGCGGCGGCGGCGTGAACAGGGTGAAGTGGGACGTGAAGCTGACGGGCGGGTTCGTCGCGTCCTTCATCGTGCCGCTGATCGTGTAGGAGCCGATCGCGGTGGCCGAGAACACGCGCGTGATGCTCGTGCCCACGCCATCGGCGAGCGTGGTTGTCGCCGCGGGGCCGGCCGGGCCGACAATCTTGAGGTTGCTCCAGGTGACGTCCTTCGTGGCGACGATGTCGATCTGCGTGACGGCCGGGATCGTGAGACCGTCGTTCGGCGAGATCGCCTGGATGTCCGGCGGCGCCGTGGCGAGCGGCGCCGGAATCGGCACACCGACCGTGGTGTTGGTGGCGAGCGCACCGGCGAAGGCGACGGCGAGGCTGCCGGCCTGATCCTGGATGCCGCCCGTCAGCGGGGCGTTGTAGCTGACGAGCACCGTCTCGCCCGAGAGCACGGCGTCGGCGAGCGTCAGCGTCAGCGTCGAGCCCGAGCGGCCAATCGAGATCGGCACGTGCGTGCCGCCGGTCGAGCCGGTGACGCGCAGCGCCGCGAGCGGCAGGTCGGGCCCGCCGAGCGTGCGGCTGAAGGTGAGGACGACCGTCTTGGAGTTCGCGTAGGCGCCGGTCAGGGTGAACGGCCCCGACCCGCCGCCGGCAGTGCCACCTAGGGCGCCCGCGATGTTGCCGTTCGCCGAGCCGGCGAAGGCGGGCGTGCGGTTGTCAACGCCGATCGTGAACGGCGAGACCGGGTTGCCGGCAGCGTCGCCCAGACCGGCGCTGCCCGAGTAGCCGACCGAGAGCGTCTCGCCTGCCTGGACGGGGATGGCGAAGGTCAGCGTTACGGTGCGACCCGAGATGCTGATCGACTGCGGCGTGCGCGGGCTCGGTGAGCCGCCGGTGAGGGCGAAGGCCGAGAACGACGGGGCGCCGACGAGATCCTCGTCAAACTCGATCGTGACGACGTTGCCGTTCGCCGCCGAGGACGTCGCATGCGGCGGCGTCGTGTCGCCCGCGGGGGTCGGCGTCGCAACGACCACGCCGACGGTCGAGTTGTTGGTCACCGTGGCGTTCGTGAAGATCGCAATGTTGTTGCCGCGCGCATCCTTGAGCGGAGGCGCCGTGACGGTCGGGTAGTCGACCGTGACGACGACGGGGCTCGGGCTAACTGCCGGGCTCAGGGTCAGCACGACGGTGCTGCCGCTGATCGAGATGGCGGTGGGCGTGCGCGAGACGCCGCCGACCTTGACGACGAAGGCGGAGAGCGGCGGCATCGAGGCCGCGTCGAGCGGGCCGGTGAACGTCATCGTCAGGCTCGTGCCCGTCGTGCTCAGCGAGGACGGCGAGACGAGCGTGCGCGCCGGGTTCGTCACGGTGAGCGTGCTCACGACCGGCGTGGCGGTGTTGCCCGCAGCATCGGAGCCGGAGATGCGGATGTCGTAGGAGCCGTTGACCAGGCTCGACGTATCCCAGCTGCCGCTGACCGGCGACGTGGAGGACGTCGTGATGTTGGTGTACGAGCCTGAACCGGCCGTGCGGTACGAGGTGGTCAGCGAGGAGAGGCCCGAGCCGCCCGTGTCGGCACCGGTGCCGGACACCGTGACCGAGCCCGCGAGCGGGCCGGTGGTCGGCGCCGTCAGGGCCACGGTCGGAGCGGTCGTGTCGAGGAGGACGGTCTGGCCGGTCACGACCGATCCGGCGTTGCCGAGCTGGTCGACCGAGACGTACTTGAGCGCGTACGAGCCCTGGGTGGTGAGGCTGATCGTGGCGGTCGAGCCGGCGGTGCAGGTCGTGGAGCCGCCGGTCGTGTAGGCGGGCGTCGTGCCGTCGGTGGTGTAGCAGACCTCGTACACGCCGACGCCGCTGCCGTCGTTGCCGGTGACGGTGATCGAGGCGGACGTGGAGCGCGGCGTCGTCACCGACGTTGCCGACGAGCTCGGGCCGCTGCTGTCGTTGGCGAAGGTGAGGGTGGTGCCGGTCGAGTTGTTCGTCGCGGCGTCACGGCTGGTGATGTTGATCGTCGGCGCGGAGGTCGAGCCGTCCGTCCACTGCAGGGTGTTCGAGTCGTAGGTGGACGACGTGTCGGTCGACCCGGTGAAGGTGAAGCCGGTGGTCGTGCCGCCGAGGCTGTTGAACGTTGCCTGCGAGGCGCCGGCGCCGCCCGTGTCGCTCACCGTGTCGGTGAAGACGAGCGAGCCGGTCGAGCCGCTGGTGCCACGGTAGAAGACCGTCGTGCCGGAGATCTTGGCGGCGACCTGCCCGTTCAGCGTTGGGGCGCTCGACGAGATCGCGATGCTGTCGGTCGGGTTCGTCTTGTCGACGACGATCGTCGTGCCGGTGACGACCGACGAGGCGTTGTCGACGTTGTCCACGAAGATGTACTTCGGCGCGTAGCTGCCCTGCGTGTTCGGGATCGTGACCGTGCCCGAGAGGCCGGTGAGCTTGACCGTGGGGCTCGTCGCGTTGCCCGAGGAGTCATAGGTCGGCGTCGTGCCGTCGAGCGTGTAGTAGATCGCCTTGACGCCGGCGCCGCCGTCGGTCGCGGAGATCGTGTAGGTCGCGCCCGAGTTGCGCGGGTTGGGCGCGACGCCGCTCGAGCCGTCGCTGTTCAGCGCCGGCGCCGTGGAGTCGGCGGTGACGTTGACCGAGACCGTCTGCGTGCCCGGGGTGTGCTGCGTGAAGGTGAGCGACTGGGTGCCCGTGTACCCGGACGTCCAGACATAGCCGGCACCGACGTAGTAGGTGCCGCTGAGGTTGCCCGGGTTGCTCGAGCTGGAGGTCACCGTCAGGAGGGGGGTGACGGCGCCGCTGTTGGTGGCGGTGCCGGTGCAGCCCGTGATGCCGGTGAAGGTGGTGCCGCCCGTGATGCCGGTGTACGAGCAGGTGCCCGTTGCGCCGGCGACCGTCAGCTTGCCGGAGGAGAGGAAGCCGCTCGTGTCGGCGACGACGAGGCTGCCGAGCGCGAGATTCTGGGGCGGGAGGAGCCCGGTGTTGACCGTGGTCGAGGGCATCGCCAGGCCGCTGCCCGGGCCCGCCGGGAAGGTCGTGTCGGCGAAGACATCGACCGGGACGGCGATGCGGAAGACGCCGCCCGTGCCGGGCTTGACGAAGACCGTCGCGCCGGGGCCGCTCTGGTAGGCGCTGCCCGAGTCGACCGGGGTGTACAGCGTGACGCCCTCCTGGTTGAAGGCGTACGGCGCCGAGACCGTGGTCGCGGTCGAGTTGCCGACGGCGTCGGTCGAGGTGATGCGGTACCAGTAGCAGCCGTTCGAGGCGCCCGTCAGGTCGTTGTCGAGCGTCGAGGACGGGCTGGAGCCGCTGCCCGTGAACGTGGCGTACGACCCGGTCGGGCTGGCCGGGCAGGTCGTGCCAGAGCTGAAGGCGGCGTACGCGCGCTCGATCAGCCAGCTGGCGACGCCGGAGCCGCCGGTGTCGGTGCCCTGGCTGAAGGTCAGCGTGTGCGTGACCTGCGTGCTCGGGCCCGTCGGGTGCGTGATCGTGACGCCACTCGGGCCGGTGCCGTCGAGCGCCACGCTGAAGGTGGTCGCGCTCGAGGCGAGGCCGGCGCCGTTCGTCGCGGTGACGCTCTGCGACGAGTGGGCGGTGGCCGTCGTGCTCAGCGAGTAGCTGCGCGACACCGTGCTCGGCGTGGTCGGGGCGTTCCAGCCGCCGCCGAGCGTCGGGAAGGAGTAGCTGGCGATCGCCGTCTCAGTGTCGGCCGCGGGACCGGAATCGGTGACCGTGAAGGAGCCGGACGAGGTGCCCGTCTTCACGAACAGCGTCGAGCCGGTGACCGAGAGGCCGCTGCTCGAGGTGGCGAGCGTCAGCGTCGGTGCAGACGGCGCCGTGGTGTCGACCTTGACGATGGTCTGGATGGTGGCGGCATTGCCGACGTTGTCGGTGCCGGTGAGCGTGTAGCGGTAGCAGGTGCCGGTGCTGATGCCGGCGCCGGAGTTCTGGACGGTGCCGCTTCCGGTGGCGATCGTGCTGCTGCTGCCGAAGGTGCCGCAGGCGTCGCCGCTGAGCGTGGCGCTCTCGCGGGTCAGCACGCTGGTGGCGAGGCCGGACGCGCTGGCGCCCATCGTCTCGGTGTAGTCGGTGCGGGTGCCGATGGTGAAGGAGCCGGTGTTGTTGTAGCTCGTGGTGGCCGAGAGCGCGGCGGAGGTGCTGTTGATGCTGAGCACGCCACCGGTGGGGGCAGTGGCGTCGGCCACGACGCTGAAGCTGGCGTTGCCGGAGGTGAGGCTGGCGCCGTTGGTGGCGGTGACGTTCTGGCTGCCGGGGCTGCTCGAGCTGGTGGTGCTCAGCGCGTAGGTGCGGCTGGCGTTGGAGCCGGAGACGCCCCAGTTGCTGAACGCGCTCGGGAAGGTGTAGGCGCTGGCGGCGACCGAGGTCTCGGCGTCACTGGCCGAGGCTGCGACGTCGAAGCCGCCCGAGGAGCTGCCCGACTTGAAGTAGGCGACCTTGCCGGTGTTGTCCACGAACGCCGTCCCTGTCGCGTTCGAGAGCGTCAGGGTCGGCGCGGCCGGGGCCGTGTTGTCGACCATGACCACCGTGGTCGTCGTCGTCACGTTGCCGACGTTGTCGGTGACGGTGAGCAGGTAGCGGTAGCAGGTGCCGTTGACGAGGCTGGTCTGATCCGGGTTGCCCGTGATCGTGGTGAGCGAGCCGTAGGCGCCGCAGCTGTTGGCGAGCAGCGGCGCAGACTCGCGGGTCAGCGTCGAGCTGGCGAGGCCGGAGCCGGCGTCGCTCCAGTCGGTGCGCGTGCCGATCGTGAAGCCGGTGCTGAGGGTGCCGGTGAAGTAGGAGCTGGTGCCACCGTTGCTGCCGCTCGTGCCGTTCACCGTGATCGCGCCGCCGGTCGGCACGGACGTGTCGCTGGCGAAGGTCAGCGTCAGCGTGCCGGTGTTGCCGGCGCCGTCGCCCGGCCCGAGCGTGCCTCCGTCACGGTGCGCAACTGGCAGCGCAGCCTGCTCGTTGCCGTGGTGCTGGCGGTGTCGGCAGCCGCGGGCGTCGGCCTCGTCGGGAACCGGGCCGCGCGCGCCAGCCAGCAGGCGACCGGGCAGCAGCGCTTCGCCGTCGCCGAGCGGGAGGCGCGCAAGGCGATCACCTGGATGCCCTGGGCCACGACAGGCCTGAAGGCGCTCGGGGACGCGCAGTACGCGCAGGGCAAGCTCGAGGAGGCCCGCGGCAGCTACGGCAAGGCGATCGGCAAGGATCCGGGCGACTGGCAGCTCTGGCTCGACCTCGCCCTCGTCTCCAGCGGCGCTGAGCGGACGGCCGCCGCCGACCACGCCCGCCAGCTGAACCCGCTCTCACCCGAGATCTCCGAGATCGCGACAACCCTCGGGCTGGTCCCATGAGCGAGCGCTTCTTCGAGAATCCGGAGGATCTGATCCGCCGGATCTACGCGTACGTCTCGTACCGGATCGGCGACGGGCCCGAGGCCGAGGACGTCACGAGCGCCACCGTCGAGCGGGCGCTGCGCTACCGCGCGAGCTTCGACCCCAGCAAGGGTGAGCCGATCGCGTGGCTGCTCGGCATCGCGTCGCGCTGCCTGCGCGAGGCGTACGGCCAGCGCGAGGACGTGACCGCCATCGAGGACGACGATCTCGCCACGCCCGACCACGCCGAGCTCTCGCTCGACCGGGTGGCGATCCACGAGGCTGTCGCGAAGCTCTCCGGCCGCGACCGCGAGCTGATCGCCCTGCGCTACGGCGCCGACCTCTCCGCGCGCGAGATCGCGCGGCTCACGGGCACGAAGACCAACGCGGTCGAGGTGGCGCTGCACCGCGCCGTCAAGCGCCTCCGCCACACTCTCGAGGCCTGATGGCCGCCCGGCACGGCGCCGGCCGAATTTCCGGTCACGGTGTGTCGGGAGCGCCCTAGAATGCGCGACATGCAGGAGAAGCGAAGCACTCCACGCACGGGCAAGTGGCTGCTCCCGGGGGTCGCGGGCGCCGTGCTGGTAGCCGGCGTCGTCGCGCTCCTCGTGGCCCTGAACGTGGGCGGCAGCCGTGGCACGGCGACGCAGAAGCCGGTCGCCAACGCCCCGGCGACGACGGCCAAGCCCGCACCAGCAAAGTCTAAAGTTCCACTTGAGCCTGAGGCTCGTCGGGTGGCCGGTCGCTTCATCCTCAGCGCCGTCGTCCGTCGCAACCTGGCCGACTCCTACGCGATCACGGGGCCCGCCCTGCGCCAGGGCCTGACGCTCAAGCAGTGGCAGACCGGCAACATTCCGGTTGTCCCGTACCCGACGCCGGAGCTCAAGCCGGTGCACATGTCGGTCACCCTCTCCACGAAGAACGAGGCGAGCATCCGCGTCTTCCTCGACCCGAAGGTGACGACCGCCGACGTCAAGCCCCAGATCTTCATCATGCAGCTGCAGAAGTCGCAGGGCAGCTGGCTCGTGACGGCCTGGGTGCCGTACAACGCCATCGCGATCCCGCTCGCCCAGACGTGAGCTGACAGGTGCGACAGGCGCTCGCGGGCACGCTCTCCTCGCCACGACGGCGCAGGCGCCTGGCCTGGAGCGGCGGCGCGCTGCTCGTGGTCGGCGCGGCGGTGGCGGCCGGCGTGATCTGGCCGAACACCGGCCACTCGGTGCAGCTCCCCCAGCACGAGGGCGTCAAGGCGGTCTTCGCGACGCCGGAGAGCGTCCCGTTCACGGGTGCCCGCGGCGACGCGGTGTTGCGCGTCGAGCAGCGTTTCGTCGATCACGCCGTCTTCCGCCATGACGTCGCGGCGGCCTACGACCTGGTGACGCCCTCGCTGCGCGGCAGCCTCACACGGGAGCGCTGGGCAGCCGGCGTGATCCCGGTCGAGCCGTACCCGGCCGCCGCGGTCAAGGAGATCCGTGGGCGCCCCCTCTACTCCTACGACGACCGCGTCTCGCTGGAGATCCGCTTCCTGCCGAAGCCGGGCGCCGCCGTCGCCGCGCAGGCCTTCGACCTCGTGCTGCGACGGACGCTGCCGACGGCAGCTGGCGGCACGGCGGGGCCGTGGCTCGTCAGCTCGTGGCTGCCGACCGGCCTGATTGCCGACCCGCGTGCGGCGCGCGCCGGCGGCCTTGACCTGGCAAGCGCCCAGACCGGCAAGGGCCGGATCGGCGCCGAGTGGCTGCTGCTCCCCGTCGCCCTCGTCGGGCTGGCGCTGCTCGGTCTCGCGGGGCT
>CANNRA010000017.1 GCA_947507735.1 Actinomycetota bacterium | reverse complement strand
GCGCCTCATCCGCTACCGCGCGCTCTTCTCCGGCCCCGCCGTCGAGCGGACGCCCACGCTGCAGTTCCAGCGCCCCGTTGCCGAGATCGAGCTCTCGTCGGCCGACGCCACGCAGCTCGGCGTCGCCACGGGCGACCGCGTCACCGTGCGCAGCGAGGTCGCCGGCACCGTTGCCACGACCGCCCTCGCCGTGCGCGTCAACCGCCGCCTGATTCCCGGCGCCGTCCGCGCCGCCGAGG
Organism: Actinomycetota bacterium; assembly: GCA_947507735.1. GTDB lineage: Bacteria > Actinomycetota > Thermoleophilia > Gaiellales > Gaiellaceae > CANFDS01. The sequence continues at coordinate 18,754 of CANNRA010000017.1, read as the reverse complement.
AGCACGTGCGCGAGCTCGCCGAGGCCGTCACGCTCGCGAAGGAGGCGACCGCCTGATGGACCCCTGGTGGATCGACGCCATCAAGGGGTTCCTGATCATCAACATCGTGCTGGTCTGCTTCGCCTACACCACGTGGCTGGAGCGCAAGCTGCTGAGCCGCATGCAGGGCCGCTTCGGCCCGAACCGCGCCGGCCCCTTCGGCCTGCTGCAGCCGATCGCCGACCTCGTGAAGCTCGTCCGCAAGGAGGCGTTCATGCCGATGTCGGCGAGCGCCAAGCTCTACATCGCGGCGCCGATCCTCTCGACCTTCACGGCGCTGCTCGCCTTCGCCGTCATTCCCTTCGGCGCCGGCTGGCACATCTGGAAGTGGGACGTCAGCGGCGTCGTTGTCGACGCGCCGATCTCGCTCGTGCTGATCTTCGCGCTCGGCTCGCTCGGCGTGTACGGCTTCATCATCGGCGGCTGGGCCTCCGACTCGAAGTACTCGACGCTCGGCGCGATGCGCACCTGCGCGCAGCTCGTCTCCTACGAGGTGTCGCTCGCCCTGGCCGTGCTCGGCGTCGTCATCCAGGCGGGCACGCTCAACCTCAGCGAGATCGTCCACCAGCAGGGCACGCAGTTCTGGTTCTTCGGCCCGCAGTTCGTCGGCCTCGTCGTCTTCTTCCTGGCCGGCACCGCCGAGACCTCCCGCCCGCCGTTCGACCTGCCCGAGGGCGACACCGAGATCGTGGCCGGCTACCACACCGAGTACTCCGGCATGCGCTGGGGCCTCTTCCAGATGTCCGAGTACGTCCACATGATCACGCTCTCGGCGCTGGGAGTGACGCTCTTCTTCGGCGGCTGGCACGGCCCGTGGGCGCCGCTCGGCCCGCTCTGGTTCTTCCTCAAGCTGCTCGTCGTCGTCTTCCTCTTCATCTGGATGCGCGCCTCGCTCCCGCGCCTCCGCTACGACCAGCTGATGCGCTTCGGCTGGAAGATCCTGCTCCCCGTGGCGACGCTCAACGCGTTCATCACGGCCCTCGTCGTCGTGGCGGTGAACTGAAATGGCAAACGAGCTGATCCCGGCAACCCTCAAGGGCTTCGCGGTCACCTTCCGTGAGATCTTCAAGAAGCCGATCACGCAGCAGTACCCCGAGGTCAAGCGGCCGGTGTACCCGCGCTTCCGCGGCCGCCACCAGCTGCACCTGCACGCGAACGGCCTGGAGAAGTGCGTCGGCTGCTCGCTGTGCGCCGCCGCCTGCCCGTCGGACTGCATCCGCGTCGTCGCCGACGAGAACACCGCGGACAACCGTGTCTCGGCCGGCGAGCGCTACGCGCGGATCTACGAGATCAACCTCAGCCGCTGCATCTTCTGCGGCTACTGCGAGCTCGCCTGCCCGTTCGACGCGATCACGCTGGGCAACGAGTACGAGATCTCTGAATACTCGAGAGACGATCTGATCTACACGAAGGACATGCTACTCGGCCGCCCCGTCAAGAAGATCCCGGTGGCCGACCCGAGCATCTACGACACGCCCGTGCCCTACTACAAGACCCACAGCTGAGTTGAGCCTGCTCGCCGTCACCGCCGTCGGGAACGTCCTCGTCTGGGCCGTCTGGGTGCTGGCTGTCGCGACCTGCATCGGCACGGGTCTGCTCGTGGTGACGCGCACCAATCCGTTCCACTCGGCGCTCGCCCTGATCGGCAACCTCGGCTCGCTGGCGGTGCTCTACCTGCTGCTCTCGTCCGAGTTCGTCGCAGCGGCGCAGGTGCTCGTCTACGCCGGTGCCGTGATGGTGATGTTCCTCTTCGTGATCGCCTACCTCGGCGGCAAGGCCGACGCGCCGTGGATCGGCGGGCGCACCTGGCACCAGGCCGCCTCGGCCGTCGCCGGGCTCGCGATCCTCGTCAACGTGCTGGTCGCGATCGGCATGGCGGCGGGCGGCAGCCTCAAGCACGAGGCGCAGCTCGACCAGGTCTTTGGCAGCCCCAGCGAGATCGGACGCCTCTTCCTCACCGACCACCTGCTGGCCTTCGAGGTCACGTCGATCGTGCTGCTGATCGCGGCCGTCGGCGGCGTGGTGCTGGGCTCGCACGCCCGGCGCAGCGAGGCCGAGGACGCAGCAGCCCTCGCAGCAGGAGAGCAGGTCTAGTGGCCGGCCCCGGCATCCCCGCCTACCTCGGCGTCGCCGTCTTCCTGTTCGTGACGGGCGCCTTCGGCGTCCTCTTGCGCCGCAGCCCGCTGATCGTGCTGCTCTCGCTGGAGATCATGTTGAACGGCGCCAACCTGGCCCTGATCGCGTTCTCGCGCCACTGGGGCAACGGCGACGGGCAGATCTTCGCCATCTCGGTGATGGCCGTTGCCGCCGCCGAGGTCGTGGTCGGACTCGGCCTGATCGTTGCCATGGCCCGCAAGAAGCTGAACCTCGACGTCGACGAGCTGTCGAGCCTGAAGGGATAGGGAGAGCATGGTCGCCGCCGCCTGGATCTGCCTGCTGCTGCCGCTCGCCGGGGCGCTGCTGATCACCCTGCTGGGCAACGTGCTGTCGCGGAAGGCCGCCGGCGTGCTCGCCACCTCGTCGGTCGCGGGCGCGTTCGTCGCCGCCGCCGTCGCCTTCGTGATGATGCTGGGTGACGGCGAGCACCACCGCTCGCACCTGTCGACCGGCTTCACCTGGCTGTCGGCGGGCTCCTTCCAGGCCGACTTCTCGATCCTGCTCGACCCGCTGTCGATGGTGATGATGCTCGTCATCACCGGCGTCGGCTCGCTGATCGTCCTCTACTCGATCGGCTACATGCACGGCGACAACGAGGAACGACGCTTCTTCGGCTACATGGCGCTGTTCGTCTTCTCGATGCTGATGCTGGTGCAGGGCGGCAACCTGCTGCTGCTGCTGGTCGGCTGGGGCCTCGTCGGCCTCTCCAGCTACCTGCTGATCGGCTTCTGGCACGAGAAGCCGTCGGCCGTTGCCGCCGCCAAGAAGGCGTTCATCATCAACGCCATCGGTGACGCGACCTTCGCGATCGCGGTCATCGTGATCATCCAGCAGACGCACATCGTCGGCTTCGATGCGCTGTCTGCGCTGAACCCCGACAACCACGGCGTGCTGAACCTCGTGGCGCTCGGCCTCCTGGGCGGCGCGGTCGCGAAGTCGGCACAGCTGCCGCTCCACACCTGGCTCCCCGACGCGATGGAAGGCCCGACTCCGGTCAGCGCCCTGATCCACGCGGCAACGATGGTCACGGCCGGCGTCTACCTGATCGCCCGCTGCCACACCGTCTTCGAGTCGGCCCACCAGGTGCAGAACATCGCCGCGGGCATCGGCGCCTTGACGATCGTCGCCGCCGGCGCCATCGCGCTCGTGCAGACCGACATCAAGCGCGTGATCGCGTACTCGACGATGTCGCAGATCGGCTACATGTTCGTCGGGGTCGGGGTGGGCGCCTACGCGAGCAGCATGTTCCACCTGATGACGCACGCCTTCTTCAAGGCGCTGCTGTTCATGGGCGCCGGCATCGTCATCCACGCCCTCAGCGGCGAGCAGGACATCCGCCAGATGGGTGGCCTGCGCAAGCTGATGCCCAGGACCTACGTGATGATGCTGATCGCCAGCCTGGCCCTGATCGGCTTCCCGCTCACCTCCGGCTTCTTCTCGAAGGACGCGATCCTCGCGGGCGCGCTGGCGAGCGGGCCCTACGGCGCCGCGCTGTGGGTCCTCGGGATGATCGGCGCGCTGCTCACCGGCGTCTACACCTCGCGCCTGTTCCTGACCGTCTTCCACGGAGCACCGGGTGACCTCGTGCTCCGCCAGCTCGGGCCGGACGCGCACGGCCAGGGCGCTACGGACGGCGGCCACGGCCACGGCGAGGGGCCGCGCACGATGCTGATCCCCGTCGCGATCCTCACCGTGCTCGCGCTCGGCGGCGGCTTCATCCAGGTCTTCGACTGGTGGACGGGCATGCAGACCTGGCTGGAGAGCGTCGTCCCGTCGCTGCATGAGCCGACCGGCTGGCAGGAGGCGATCTCGTCGATCGGAGCGACCCTGCTGGGCCTCGTCGGCGTCACCCTCGGCTGGACGGTGTACGGCTCGCGCAAGGACACCGCGCCGAAGCCGTCGCGCAGCCTCGAGCACAAGCTCTACTTCGACGAGCTGTACGACCGCATCGCCTACGCGCCGGCCGCGTTCATCGCGCGCTTCGTGACCCGCGTGGTCGAGGAGCCGCTCGTGATCGGCTCCGGCGACCTGGTCGGCCACGTCACGCGCGGCGCCGGCGAGAAGGCGCGCCTCCTCCAGAACGGCCTCGTCCGCAGCTACGCGCTGCTGATCGCCCTGTCCTTCGCCGTCATGGGCATCGTCTTCCTGGCGGTTCGCTGATGGCCCTGTGGCTGATCCTCCTGCCGCTCGGGGCCGCGCTCGCCGTCTGGCTGCTGCCGCTCGACCGGCTCGCCGCCACCGGCCTCGCGCTCGCCGCCGTGCTCGGCGAGATCGGGCTGTGGATCACGACGCTCGTGCGCTTCGACCTCGACAGCGGGAAGCTGCAGTTCGAGGAGCAAGCCAGCTGGTTCAAGGATCTCGGCGTCACGTTCCACCTCGGGCTGTGGGGCTACTCGCTGTGGCTAATCGGCATGACCGTGCTCGTGCTGGGGGCCGCCATCGCCTTCGGCGCGCGCGCCGGGCGCGAGAGGCCGCGCGCCTACTTCGGTCTGATGCTCTTCCTGCTGGCGGCAGTCGTCGCCGTCTTCGAGGCCCAGGACCTGCTGCTCTTCTACGTCGCCTGGGAGGCAATGCTGATCCCGCTCTACTTCCTGGTAGGGGTCTGGGGCGGCGCGGGCCGCGTGGCAGCCACCTACAAGTTCGTCGTCTACACGATCGCCGGCTCGCTGCTGATGCTCACGTCGATCATCGTCTACGGCCTCCAGCAGGGCACCTTCGACATGACGCTGACCACGGGATCGGGCTCGATGTGGCTCTTCCTCGGCTTCGCCGCCGCCTTCGCGATCAAGGCACCGCTCTTCCCGTTCCACGGTTGGCTGCCGCAGGCCTACCGGGAGTCGCCGCCCGAGGTCGCCGCGGTGCTCTCGGGCGTCGTCTCGAAGACGGCCGCGTACGGGTTCCTGCGCCTCGGCGTGATCGAGTTCGGCGGGCCATCGCTGCGCATCCGCGACACCGTCCTCGCGCTGGCCGCTGTCGGCCTCGTCTACGGCTCGATCGTCGCGTTCCGCCAGCCCGACCTGCGCGGCATCATCGCCTACTCGTCGCTGGCGCAGATGAGCCTGATCACCATGGGCATCTTCTCGATCAACCTCGCCGGCTTCGACGGGGCGATCCTGCAGATGGTCAACCACGGGCTGATCTCCGGCGTCATGTTCCTGCTCGCCGGCCTCGTCGAGCGCCGCGCCGGCACCAGCGACGTCGCCCGCCTCGGCGGGCTGGCACGCGGCCGGCCGATCCTGGCGACCGCCTTGCTCGCCGCCGGCATGATCGCCCTCGCCGTGCCCGGCTCCGCGACCTTCGGCGGCGAGTTCCTGATCCTCACCGGCGTCTTCGCGTCGGGCTGGGCCTGGACCGTCGTCGGCGCCGCCGCCATCGTGCTCGCCGCGATGTACGCGCTGCGCCTGATCTCGGCCGTGCTGCACGACCGCAAGGGCGAGGCCGTCACCGACTCGGCGCGCGACCTCCGCCTGCCGGAGCTCGCCTTCGTGCTGCCGTTGCTCGGCTGCCTGATCGCCCTCTCGATCTGGCCGAACGCCGTCGCCAGCCACTCCTTCGGAAAGGCGTTCGAGCGCTGCACGCCGCTCGCCAACGTGCTCAAGCTGACGGCGGAGGACTGCCCGTGATCACCACCCCGCACGTCGACTGGTTTGCCCTCTCGCCGACCCTCGCCCTGCTGGCAGTGGCTGCCAGCGCCCTGCTCGCCGCGGTGCTCGTGCCGGGCCCGCTGCGCAAGCCCGTCTCCGCCACCGTCACCTTTGCCGGCTTCGTCGGCTCGTTCGCAGCCGCCGCGGTGCTCTACGCGCACTCGGCCGACGCTCACGGCGCGCTCACTGGCTCGCTGATGCGCGACCGCTGGGGCGCCCTCGCTCAGCTGATCCTGGCCGGCGCCGGCGCGCTCGCAGTGCTCGTCTCGTACGGCGAGCGCACGAAGGAGCACGTCTCCGAGTACTACGCCCTGCTCGCCGCGGCGGGCGCCGGGATGATCTTCCTCGCGCAGGCGTCTAGCCTGCTGACGATCTTCCTCGGCGTCGAGTGGTTCTCCATCGCGCTCTACATCCTCTGCGCGATCGACATCGACCGTGCGAGCCGCCTCGAGGCCGGCCTCAAGTACCTGATCACCGGCTCGTTCGGCTCGGCCTTCCTGCTGTTCGGCTCGGCGCTCGTCTACGGCGCCACCGGCACGCTCCGCCTCGACCTGATCGGCCGCGCCGTCGCCGACCGCGGCCTCTCCGACGATCCGCTGCTCGTCGTCGGCCTGGCCATGATGCTCGTCGGTCTCGCCTTCAAGATGTCGGTCGCGCCCTTCCACCAGTGGACGCCCGACGTCTACCAGGGTGCCCCGACCCCCATCTCTGGCTTCATGGGCGCCGCGACGAAGGCCGTCGCCTTCGTCCTCACGATCCGCATCCTCCAGACGGCCTTCGCGCAGGACGCGCACCTCTGGACGGTGCTGCTCGCGGTGCTCGCGGTCGCCTCGCTCGTGATCGGCAACCTGGCCGCGCTCGTCCAGACCGACGTCAAGCGCATCCTCGCCTACTCGTCCGTGTCGCACGCCGGCTTCATGCTGATGGCCGTCGCTGCCGACAGCGCGCTCGGCGGCCGGGCCGTCCTCTACTACCTGATCCCCTACTCGGCGATGTCGATCGGCGCCTTCGCGGTCGTCGCAGCACGCGAGCGGGAGCTCGGCCATGACGTCTCGGCCGACGACCTCGCAGGCTATGGCTGGGAGCGGCCCGTCCTCGGCGTCGCCCTGTGGATCTTCATGCTCGGCTTCGCCGGCTTCCCGCTGACAGGCGGCTTCATCGGCAAGTTCTACGCGTTCAGCGCCGCGTACCGGCACGGCTGGCTCTGGCTCGTGATCATCGGCGCGGCCGCCACGGCGGTGAGCCTCTGGTACTACCTCGGCATCGTGCGGCAGCTCTTCCTGCGCAGCTCCGCCGGGGCCGCCGGCTCGACCGGCACGCCGTCAGCACCGCCGCGTGACGCGCTGCTGCAGATCGCAGTCGTCGCCTGCGTGGCGATCACGGTCGCCTCGTTCTTCGCGGTGCAGCCGCTCATCGACCTGGCGAAGCACGCCGCCGGGTCACTGCCCTTCTAGGGCCACTGCCCCCCGCGGGGCTCAGCCCAGGCTGCGCGCGCTGCTCGGACGAGCAGCAGCCCGGTTGCGCCACGACACGGCGCCCAGGATGGCGAACACGGCGAGCGAGCCGGCCAGCGTCGCAGCACCGAGGGCCGGCACCCCGTGATCCTCCAGCGCAGCCGAGCGCACCGACGAGCCGAGCACGGCGAGCGTCAGCGCGGTGCACCACAGGCCGGCAACGATGCCCGGCAGGCGCGAGCCGGTGGCGCCGGAGCGAGCCTCGAGCCAGTCACCGCTGGCGCCGAGCGCAGCCACGGCAATGCCGGACACGGCGACGAGCAGCAGGTAGAAGGCGGCGCTGTTTGCCCCCGCCAGGTCGCAGGCGCCCGCCAGGGCAACGAAGCTGAAGCCGATCACACGTGCGCTCATGCACGCCGGATTCGCTCTGCGCACAGGCTCTCCTGCCGTCGCTACCCTGCCTCGACCAGAGACTTCCAGGAGGCAGAGAATGGCGAATGCGCAGCTGACGTGGCTCGGCCACGGCACCTTCAAGCTCGAGACACCGGGCGGCAAGGTCATCCTCGTCGACCCGTGGCTCGAGGGCAATCCGAAGTCGCCCGCCAACGCCGAGCCCGAGCGCATCGACCTGATCCTCGTCACGCACGGCCACTTCGACCACATCGCCGACGCCGTGCGCCTCGCCAACGCCCACAAGGCGCCGATCGTCTGCGGCTACGAGCTGTCGCTGTGGTTCGCCACGCAGGGCGCCGCGCAGGTGAACGGCCACGGCAAGGGCTCGCGCAACACGTACGGCGACCTGACAATCTCGATCACCAACGCGTTCCACTCGTCGTCCACGCCCGACGGCGCCTACGCCGGTGAGCCGCTCGGCTTCGTCGTGCGCCTCGAGGACGGCCGCTCGATCTACTTCTCGGGCGACACGTGCGTCTTCGGCGACATGGCCCTGATCAGGCGCCTGCACGCACCGACCATCGCCGTGCTGCCGATCGGGAACGTGTACACGATGGATCCGATCGAGGCCGGGCTCGCCGCCGAGCTGCTCGGCGTGCAGACCGTCGTGCCGGGCCACTGGGGCACGTTCCCCGCGCTGGACGGGACGCCCGAGGAGCTGCGCAAGCACGTGCCAGCCGGGGTGACGGTGCTCTCGCCGGAGCCGGGCGTGGCGGTCGCGATCTGAGCGGCCGCTCCCGCGGCCGGGCCGGACGCTAGACCCAGAGCTCGCCGAGGCGCGCGTCGCCCGGCAGGCGCGTCCCGCGGGCGACCTGGCGTAGCGCCGGCACGGGGTCGTGCTCGGGGCGGGCCACGATCAGCACCGCGCCGTAGCCGCCGGGCGGCCCTGCCAGTGCGTCCACCAGCATCTGCAGGCCCACAGCCAGAGCGAACGCCTTGTGCGACTGCTCGCCGCCGAACGGGATGACGTCCTCGGGGGTCGCGGCGCCGGTCAGCACATCGCCCCAGTTGGCCTTCGCCATCGAGACGTCGGTGACCAGCGGGCGGCCATCGCCCGACGGGATGGCGATCGCAAGCGGAGTCGTGCCGACCAGCGGGACGCCACCTGCCGACCCCGGCAGGCCGTCCGGCGAGGCGAGGCGCGCCGGCGAGGTCGCGGTGATCGCGCAGACAAGGCCCGCCTCGGCGATGCGGCGCGCGTAGTGGCCGAGCATGCCCGTCGGGAAGCACTCGCTCGCGGCGATCACGCGTGCGCGCGCGGGCGGGTCGGCGAGCTGGGCCCGCACGATCGCCTCGAGCACGAGGTAGCCGAGCGTGCCCCGGCCCTCCCAGCGCTCGAAGCCCTCCTCGGCGACGACGCGCTCGGGGCGGGCGTCGGGGTCGAGCGCAGGGTGCTGCTCCAGCCAGGCGATGCGCGAGAGGCCGTGACCGGGTCGGCCGCAGCGCTCGGCGTCGAGAAAGTGGGTGACGAGGGCCCGCGCCGCGTACTCGCCGAAGCCGAGCGCGCGCAGGCGGGGCAGGGCCTCCTCGGCAGGGACGCGCTCGACCGGGGTGGGCGAGGCGTCGAGCGGACTCCCGGCTGCTGCCGCCGCAGCCACAGCCAGAGCAGCCTCCGCCGCCGCGGCACGCACCGCCTCGGCCGCGCCGGGCAGCACCAGGGTGTCGTCGTTCTGCCAGTCGGGGTCGGTTGTCACGGCGCCAACGGTAGCCGCTTTACCGTCCGGTTACCCCCGAAGGGCAGGTTTACGGGCCGGTTACCTGCCGCTCCCTTTCCGCGCATCTCTGGGTCGCACGCTAGGAGCATCCACTCAACGGGAGGTTGAGAACCATGCGTCGTCCACTGATCTTCACACTCGTAGGCCTGACCGCACTCGGCACCGCCGGGCTCGCGCTCGGCCACGGCTTCGACACCGGGCTCAAGACAGCCGCGGTTTCAGCCAGCTTCGCCGCCGCACCCGCCGCGGACAACAGCAGCAAGACCTGCACTGGCGGTGACGGCACCTACGTCATCAGCAAGGGCGACTGGAGCGGCGCCGCCACCAGCACCAACGCCCGCCTCAGCGGCACGATCCGCATCCATGGCGAGCTCGGCGTCAACCAGACGACCGGCCTCGGCTGGCTCACCGGCCGCGTCCGTATCGATGGCGGCAGCAACGGCAGCACCGATGCCGCCGGCGATCTCCGCGCAGCCATCGTCAACGGCAAGCTGACCGGCTTCGTCAGTGGCACCGTCCACGACGAGGGCGCCGTCTTCGGCTCGCTTGTCGCAACCGTGGGCACAGCCGGCCTCACCGACGGCCAGCTCGGCGGGGGCACCGTCACGCCCACGGCCGTCCTGATCGACCGCGGCAGGTGCACCGTCGCGGCCGCCCCAAAGCCAGTCATCGCGGCAAAGGGCACCGTCTCGGCCGCCTCGGCCAGCTCGCTGACGCTGCAGAAGAGCGACGGCGCCGCCCAGATCTGCGCCGTCGGCAGCGACCTCGCCGCCACCGTTCTCAAGCTCAAGACCGGCGACTCGGCGTCCATCACCTGCGGTCTCGTCGACGGCAGCTATCGCCTGCTGCGCATCGAGTCCCGGGTGCTGACGCCCAAGCCGGTGCTCTCCGGCCGCGGCTCGGTGACGGCGGTCTCAGCCACGTCGCTGACGCTGAAGAGCGACAGCGGTGAGACCCTGACCTGCGTCGTCGGCAGCGACTTCACCGCCGCGGCCGCGAAGCTCGTCGTCGGTGACCGCGTCGCCCTGACCTGCGCCTCGGTGGACGGCGGCTACCGCATCGTGCGTCTGCAGGCGCTGTCGGCCCCGGTGCGTCCCGTCGTCTCGGTCGAGGGGCGCGTCAGCGCCATCTCGGCAACCGCGCTGACGGTCGACTCGGGTCGCAGCACGCAGAGCTGCGTCGTCGGCAGCGACCTCACCGCAAGCGTTGCCACCGTGTCGGTCGGCCAGAAGGTGAAGGCCACCTGTGGCTTCGTCGATGGCAGCTACCGCCTGCTCTCGCTGCGGCTCGATCGCTAGCTGCACGCCTGCCCGCTGCAGCAGGGAGGGGCGTCCGCAGGGGCGCCCCTCGGCAATTCCGGCGGCTCTACTTCAGAACGGTGAGCGGCTTGACGATGCCGACACCCTGCTCGCGCTTGGTGGCGACGATCGCCTCGGCCGCGGCGACGATCGCGCGCGCAGCCTCCGACTCCGGATGCTCCCAGACGACCGGCTCGCCCAGGTCGCCGCACTCGCGCAGCAGCGGGTCGAGCGGGATCGAGCCGAGCAGCGGCACCTTGCACTCGTCAGCCAGCGACTGGCCGCCGCCCGAGCCGAAGACTTCCTGACCGGTGCCCACGAGGTACGACATGTTCTCGATCACTCCGAGCAGCCGCATGTTGGTCTTCTGCGCCATCATCGCGGCGCGAATCGCGACCTGCTGGGCGGCGGGCTGCGGCGTCGTGACAATGACGGCCTCGGCGCGCGGCAGCAGCTGGCCGAGCGAGATCGAGACGTCGCCGGTCCCCGGCGGCATGTCCACGACGAGCATGTCCAGCTGGCCCCAGTGCACATCCGAGAGGAACTGCTCGAGCGCGCGGTGCAGCATCGGGCCGCGCCACATCACCGGGCCGTTCTCGTCGAGGAAGAAGCCGATCGACATCAGCTTGAGGTCGCCCTTGACCGGCGGCACGATCAGGTCGTCGACGACGACGGGGCGCTGGCTGATGCCCAGCATGTGCGGAATCGAGTAGCCGTAGACGTCGGCGTCGATGATGCCCGTGCGCAGCCCGAGCCGCGAGAAGGCGGCCGCCAGGTTCACGGTGAGCGACGACTTGCCGACGCCGCCCTTGCCGCTCGCGACGGCAATCACGCGCGTGGCCTTGTCGATGCGGATGCCCTTGCTGCGCTCGCTGACACCGCCGCGCAGGCGGCCGCTCAGGGCGTGCTTCTCCTCGGGCGTCATCACGTCGAAGCGCACGGCCGTCGCCTCGACGCCAGGCAGCGGCATCAGCACCGTGCGCACCTGGTCCTCGAAGCTGGAGCGCAGCGGGCAGCCCGCCACGGTGAGGGCGATCGTGACGGTGACGAGGCCACCGTCAAGCTCGACATCGCGCACCATCTCGAGGTCGGTGACGCTGCGGTGCAGCTCCGGGTCGATGACCTGGGAGAGCGCCGCGATGATCGCGTCGCGGTCGATGGTGGCGCCTGCAGTCATGCCGGCCAGGGTACCTGCCGGTACGCGCCAGCCAGCAACGTCACTTGGGGGTGACGGCGACCTCTGCGACCTTCTTGGCGCCGCCCGCGGTGACCGTGAAGCGCAGCGTCAGCGTGAAGCCCTTCGACTCGGGCGGGAAGAGGATCCGCTCGCTCAGCACGCCACCCTTGGCCGCCCGCGCCTTCAACGGCTTGTTGGCACCGTCCAGCACCTGGTGCTCCTGCGCGAGCGGATCGATCAGCGTCGCGGTGACGAGCGCGTTGACCGGCTTGCCGCCCTGCGTCACGGTGATGCGGTACGGCCACTTGACGTTGATCTTCGGGCCCGCGGCAAGCGGCTTGAAGGCGACGGCAAGCGGGGCGGCGGCGAGGGCCGAGCCGGCAAGAGCCAGGCTCGCCAGGGCGGCGGCGACAAGAACGAGGGCGCGCATGGCTGGATCGTAGGGCATGCCGCGGGGGATACTCGACCGACACGTCGCACGACAGGAGGGTCGAGATGGCCGGCAGGGTCGAGGGCAAGGTCGCGCTGATCACGGGTGGCGGCCGCGGGCAGGGGCGCGCGCACGCTCTGGCGCTGGCAAAGGAGGGCGCCGACATCGCTGTCTGCGACATCGCGTCGGGCGCCGATCCGACCGCGCCGTACGCCCTGGCAGGCAGCGCTGACCTGGCCGAGACGAAGCGCCTGGTCGAGGCGCTCGGCCGCCGCTGCGTTGCCATGCCCGCCGACGTGACGCGCTTCGCCGAGCTGGAGGCCTTCGTCGCCGAGACGCTCGCCACGCTCGGCCGCCTCGACGTCGTGGTCGCGAACGCGGGCATCTTCTCGGGCGGAGTGCCGTCCTGGGAGCTGACCGAGACGCAGTGGGATCGCATGCTGGAGGTCAACCTGAAGGGCGTCTGGCTGACGTGCAAGGCGACGGTGCCGCACCTCATCGCCCAGAGGTCGGGATCGGTGGTGCTGACGTCGTCGATCGGCGGCCTCGTCGGGACGCCGGGCATGGCCCACTACGTCGCCTCGAAGCACGCGGTGCTCGGCTACATGCGGTCGCTGGCGAACGAGGTCGGCCCGAGCGGCGTGCGCGTCAACGCGGTGTGCCCGGGCGGCGTCGACAACGCGATGATGAACAACCCGGCGATGTACGCGACGCTGGCGGGCGGCCAGCCCGGCGACCGCGAGACGATGCTGGCCGCGGTGTCTGGCATCTCGCTGCTGCCCGGCGGCATGATCGAGAACGAGGACATTGCGAACGCGGTGCTCTGGCTCGCGTCGGAGGAGTCGCGCTGGGTGACCGGCGTGCCGCTGCCGATCGACGCCGGCATCTTCGTGAAGCTGTAGGCGCCGGGCGGCGGCTAGGCCGAGAGCGCGGCAGCAAGCCGGGCGCAGCCCGCGGGGGTCGCGGCCGCGACGATACGCGAGCGCCCCTTCAGGTCGAGCGGCGCGGCCGCGAACGGCGGATCCTCGAACAGCTCGATCGCCACGCCAACCTCGAGGCAGAGCAGCTGCGCCGCCGCGATGTCCACCGAGCGCGCCGCCTTGAGCGAGATCACGCCATCGACGCGGCCGGCGGCCAGGTGGCACAGCGACAGCGCGAGCGAGCCCATGATGCGCAGCCTTTTCGCCACACCAACGAACGCGTCGGCCTTCGAGGCGACGAGCGACGTGAGCGTCGCCTCGAACGAGAGGATCTCGATCTCGTCCTTCGGCAGCTCGAGCCCGAGGCGGGTGCCGTCGAGGAACGCGCCCTCGCCCTTGATCGCCCACCACTCCTCGCCCGAGCCGAAGTCGTAGACGTAGCCGAACACGACGTCGCCCATCGCCGGGCCGGTCGCCACGGCGATCGACACCGAGTAGAAGGGGATCAGCCGCTTGGCGTTGAGCGAGCCGTCGATCGGATCGACGACGAGCCGCCACGGGGCGCCCGTCCCGAAGACCAGCTCGCCGACCTCCTCGGAGATGACGGTGAAGCCGGTGCCCGTCTCCGCGTGAAACGCCTGCAGCCGGGCGAGGATCGCCGCCTCGGCGTCGGCGTCGACAGCGGTCGTCTCGTCGCCGCCCTCGCCTGCCCCGACCACGGGCTCGCGCACGGCGCGCGTCGGCAGCCCGGCGAAGACCTCGCGCAGGTCGGCCGTCGCGGCGCGACACACCGCGAGCCAGTCGGGTGCGGCGGCGCTGGTCACTCGAGCGGGAAGAGCAGGAGGCCGGAGTGGAGCTTGGGATAGAAGTACGTGCTCTTCTGCGGCATGACCTCGCCGGCCTCGCACGACTCCTGCACCTGCTCGATCAGGGTGGGCCGCAGCAGGAACGCGACCTCGGCCTCGCCTGCCTCGACCGCGGCGATGGCCTCGGTGGCGACCGGGGTGTAGGTCCGCTCGCCGATGCCGACCTGGTCGAGGCGCGCCACGTCGAAGGCGGTGGAGCCCTGGTCGGTGGCGACCCAGGTGCCCTCGCGCGTGTGCACGACGAAGGCGGGGTGGTCGTAGGGCAGCGCGGCGACGCGGGCGAGCGCAGCGATCGGGCCGTCGGCGATGGCCTCCAGCTGGAGGCCATCCAGGGAGGGCAGCGTCGTGACGACGCGGTGCGTCGCAAAGATCTCGAGGCCCTCGCCCACCGTGTTAACGAGCACCGCGAAGGTGAAAGCGGAGGCGGCCGTGCCGTCCTCGGCGTGGTAGGCGACTGCCGTCTCGTAGCGGTGGTGGCCGTCGGCGATCAGCAGCTGCGCGTCGGCGAGGGCGTCGCGGACGGCGGCGATGGCGGCCGGGTCGTCGATCCGCCACAGCTTCGACACGGAGTCCTTGTCGGCGGCGACGAGCGTCGGCTCGCCGGTCGCGAGCGGCGCGAGGGCCTTGCGCGGCCGCCCCTTGGCATCGGTGTAGAGCAGGAAGATCGGCTCGAGCTGGGTGCGCGTCGCGCGCAGCACGCGCAGGCGGCTCTCCTTGGGGCCCGAGTGCGTGCGCTCGTGCGGCAGCACCACCCGCTGCTCGTAGGGCTCGACGCCGACGGCGGCGACGATGCCGGCGCGCTCGCGGCGCACCCCGTCGGGGCCGGTGAACTCCTGCACGACCCACCAGAGGGCGGGCGTTGCGTCCACGGCGAGCGTGCCTTCGCCGCGCCAGGCCTGCAGCAGCGGGCCGGCAGCGGCCTCGTCGGCAGCAAGGGTGAGGTGGACGATGTTACGAGGCGAGCGCGCGGCCAGGTCGTTGCGCTGCGACGGCGAGATCACGTCGTAGGGCGGCGCGATCAGCGCATCGAGCGCGCCGGCCATCGCAGAGTCGTAACGGAGTGCGCGGAAGGGCTCGACACGGGCCATGACCTGAGGCTAGCAGCGGCCATCGCCCATAGACTCCACCACGTGACCGCGATCGCCGAGCTGGAGCCGGAACGCGTCTTCGAGGGCGTCTACGGCGTTGCGAAGAAGCGCCGCCTCCACACCAAGGGGGGCCAGGCCTACCTCGCGCTCGAGCTCGTGGACGCGACCGGCCGGGTCGAGGGCCGCGTCTGGAACGACGTCGACCTGCTGGACGCCCGTTTCGCCGAGGGTGACGCGGTGCGCGTGCTGGGCCGCGTCGAGAAGTTCCGCGACAAGCTGCAGCTGGAGGTGCGCTCGATCGAGGCCGCGCCCGGTGTCGAGCCGGCCGCCCTCACGCCGGCCTCGCGCCGCAACCTCAACGACACCGACGGCTTCCTCGAGTTCCTGGCCGAGGAGATCACGCACCCCGGCCTGCGCGCCGTCGTCGGCCGCTTCATCAACGACGAGCGCCTGCGCGGCCTGCTGCGCGAGCTGCCCGCCTCGCTCGACAGCCACCACGACTACGCGGGCGGCCTGCTGGAGCACACCGTCGGTGTCGCCACGATCTGCCGCGAGACGGCACAGCTGCACCCGCGCCTGCGCTCGGATCTGCTGGTCGCTGCGGCGCTCCTGCACGACGTCGGCCGCACCGTCGAGCTGACCCGCGGCCCCGCCTTCGCTCCCACGCCCGAGGGGCGCCTGCTCGGCCACGTCCATCTGGGCCTGCGCCTGATCGAGGAGCGCGCCGAGGCCGTGTCCGACAGCGCCCTGCCCGCCACCGTGCGCGCCGAGCTGCTGCATGCCGTCGCGTCCCATCACGACGCGCGCGGCGCCCGTACCGCCGAGGCAGCCGTGCTCTACCACGCGAACCAGCTCGACGCCGTCGCCGCCACCCGCTCGGTGGACGGGACGGGCGGCGGAGCTACCGGCTAGCGAGCTACGCCGACGTGCGGATGTTCAGGCAGTCGCCGTCCTGGATGACGTACGTCTTATTCTCCAGGCGCATCAGCCCGGCGCGCGAGGCCTCGGTGTGCGAGCCGAGGCGGACGATGTCCTCCCAGGCGTAGACCTCGGCACGGATGAAGCCCTTGGCGATGTCCGTGTGGATCGCGTCGGCGGCGTCGAGCGCGGTTGAGCCCTCGCGCAGCGTCCAGGCGCGCGTCTCCTTCTCGCCCGCGGTGAAGAAGACGATCAGGCCGAGCGCATCGAAGAGGCGCTTGCCGATCTCGCGCAGCGCCGACTCGGAGCCCTCGTTACGGAAGGAAGCCGCGTCCTCGTCCGACATGTCCGCGAGCTCGAGCTCGAGCTGGCAGTCGATGCCGTTCGGGCCGTTCTCGACCACGATCAGCGGCTTCGTGCTCAGCGGCTCCAGCTCCGGCGGAATCTCGCCCGGCCAGTCGCGCAGCGGCTGGCCGGCGTCGAGGTGGGCCAGGAGCTTCTCCAGCACCTCGACCTCGACCTTCATCTTCGCGTCGCCCGACTTGGCCTGTTTGCCGACGCGCTCCAGGCGCTTCTCGACGTGGTCGCGGTCGGCGACGATCAGCTCCAGCTCCAGGTTGACGAGGTCGTCCTGGGGCGTGCAGCCGGGCGAGAAGCCGTCGACGACGCAGAGGATCGCATCGACCTGGCGCAGGTTGCCGAGCAGCGCCGGGCCGGTGCCCGGGACGTCCACGACCTTCACCGAGGCGCGGGTCAGCTTCTTGCCGCCGACGGCCTCCGCCAGCGCATCGACGCGCGGGTCGCTGATCGTGGCCATGCCCACGTTCGCCTTGTCCGACTTGGACGCGTAGGCGGTGATCTCCGCCTCCAGCCGCGTCAGGCAGTTGAAGAGCGTGGTCTTGCCCGCGTTGGGCAGACCGACAATGCCGACTTCGAGCGCCACGCGCGCCTAGCCGCCGAAGCCGAGCTTGCTCTCGCGGGCGTAGCGCGTCACGAAAACGACACGCCGCGTGGCGATGATGGTGCGGCCGTCCTCGGAATCAAGGGTCAGCGCGCCGTCCAGGCCATCGACGAGGGCCTTCTCCAGCTTGTCGGCCGACGCCTCATCGACGAGGGCGACCAGGGTCTGCCCTCCATCGAAGCCGACCTCGATGCGGATGCGATCAGTGCTCTTCGACATTGGCCACCAGTTCTGCCAGGACACCATGAACGGCGTCGGGATGAATGAAGGCGACCTCCAGGCCGAAGAGACCCTTGCGCGGTCGCTCGTCGATCAGCTGCACGCCGTCGGCAGCGAGGCGGCGCAGCTCGGCGCCGACATCCTCGACCTCATAGGCGATGTGGTGCATGCCCGGACCCCGCTTGGCGAGGAACTTGCCGACCGGCGTGTCCGGTCCGAGCGGGGCGACCAGCTCGATGCGGGCGCCGCCAACCAGGACGGACGCTGCCTCGATGCCCTGCTCCTCGACCGTTGCGCGATGCTCGAGCACCCCTCCGAAGAGGTGCGTGTACGACGCGACCGCCTCCTCGAGATTCTCGACGGCAATTCCGATGTGATGGACGCCACGCGCAGACACGTCCGAAGGGTATCCGGCCTGCGACTAGTCCCGCCGCGGGAGCGCGCGCACGACACCGAGCGCGAACGTCCGCTCGGCGGCCTCGTGGGCCTGCACCTCGAGCAGCTCCTGCAGCTCGTGGCGGTCAAGCGTCTCCTTGCGCAGCAGCTCGGCGGCGAGGCGGTCGAGCGAGGGGCGGTGCTCGACGAGCAGCGTCAGGGCCATCTCGTACGCACCATCGCTGAGGCGCGACTGGGCGGCATCCCGCTGGCGCTTCGACTCCTCGCTGAGGGCGTAGTTGTCGGCGCGCATCGTGCGCGAGGGCGCGTCGTCGCCCATCCCGTAGTCGAAGACCATGGCGCGGGCCAGCTGGGTGGCACGCTCGAGGTCGTCGGCGGCACCGTCGGTGACGCGGCCGAAGGCGACGTGCTCGGCGGCGCGACCGGCCAGCGTGATCGTGAGCACGTCGATCAGCTCGTCGCGGCTGCGCAGGTGCCGATCGTCGCCGGGCAGGCCGATCATGGCGCCGAGCGCCTCGCCGCGGCCGATGATCGTGACCTTCTGGATCGGCCCGACGCCGAGCGCGTCGGCGACGAGAACGTGGCCGGCCTCGTGGTAGGCAAGGATGCGCTTCTCCCGCTCGCTGACGCGGCGGCGCTGCGGCAAGCCGACGACGACCCGTTCGAGGGCGGCCTCGAAGTCGACGTGGCGGATGCGCAGCAGCTCCTGCCGGCTGGCGAGCAGCGCGGCCTCGTTGGTGACAGCGGCCAGATCGGCGCCGGAGAGGCCTGCGCTCTGGCGAGCGATCGAGCCGAGATCGGCATCGGCGGCGAGCGGCATGTCGGCGGCGTGGATGCGCAGGATCGCCTCGCGGCCGGCGAGGTCGGGCGGAGCGCACAGCAGGTGGCGGTCGAAGCGGCCGGCGCGCAGCAGCGGCGGAGCGACAGCGTCGAGTCGCACGGCCGTTCCCAGCACGACGACGACCGGGCCGGGCGCGTCGAGCTCGGCGATCAGCCGGTCGAGCGCGGCGGCGGCGGGG
>CANNRA010000016.1 GCA_947507735.1 Actinomycetota bacterium | reverse complement strand
CGACATCGACGAGGTGCCGGAGGAGGTGCGCGCGGTGCTGCGCTTCCACCCCGTGCTGAGCCTCACCGAGGTGCTTGCGCTGGCGCTCGAAGACGCGCCGACCGCCGGCGATGCGGTGCGCGACGCCGAAGCCGCCGCAGCGTCCGCTGACGGCGCCGAGGCCGAGGGGCCGCGTGTCGCCACGCTGCCGTAAGTGCGCCCCGGTTCCCGAGGACGTCCGCGTCGCGGCGGATCTCCTCGGGAGCCGCTGGACGCTGACGATCGTCTATGCCGCGCACAGCGGGGCGACGCGCTTCAACGAGCTGAAAGCAGCAGTGGGCAACATCCCGCCGCGGACGCTCGTGACGCGCCTCGCCGAGCTGGAGCAGGCGGGCGTCATCGAGCGCATCGTCATCGACGCGCGGCCACCGCAGGTCGAGTACCGGCTGACCGAGGAGGGGCTGCGCCTCGAGTCCCTCCTCGCAGCGCTCTCGGCCTTCGCGGCGCGCTAGACGGACGTGGCCCGTTCACGCGGGAAACCCTGCGCTACGGTTGCCTCGATGCGCCGCTCACGCCATCTCCCGGTCTCGCTGACGGCCCATGCCGCGAGGCAGCCGTGAGCACCCGGCTCGAAACCGTCAACCTGCTCCGCTGGCTGCGGCGCCAGCTCGCCCAGCCGGGGCCGCTACGCGAGCGCATCGAGGCGGCGGTCGCCAACGACGACCCGCAGGAGCTGCGCCGCCTGCTGGCGGCCTTCGACTTCGGCCCCGATCAGCTGCGCCACGTCGAGGCGCTGCTGGACGCCTGGGAGCGCGCGCTCGTCTCCGGCTGAGACTACGTGCCGGGGGTCGGGTCTTGGTCGCCAGGGCCACCCGCGCCGCCGCGAGCGCCCAGGCCGGCCCGTCCGCCCCGGAAGTCGAGGAACGTCGAGAGGTAGGCCGAGAGCAGGCCGAAGCCGGTGAGCATCTCGATCAGCGTGGCGGCCCGCACCCCGCGCGAGCGGGCGATGATGTCGCCGGGCGGCGAGATGAAGGCGGTCGAGACGCTGTAGTAGAAGAAGTCGGCGAAGCGCGGGTGCGGCTCCAGGCCGGTGAAGGCGGCGTCAGGGTGGATCGCCCAGAGCGCCAGGTAGACGATCGTCCAGGCCAGGAAGAAGACCAGGCCCAGCAGCGGCAGGCCGGTGCGACGCAGCAGCAGCGCCACGGCGTCGGCGATCTGGTGGCCCGGGTCGAGGAAGGCGAAGCGCTGCGCCACGCGCCGGGTGACACCGAGGAACGTGGCCGCTCCGACCACGGCGATCCCGGCTGCCACGCCGCACACGATCGCAGCGCTCTCGCGGTCGAGCCGGGGTCGCAGCATCGCGATCAGCACGATCAGGGTGCACAGCACCGTGAGCCGCACGAGGCCCTGTGAGAGCCAGCGCGGCCGCTCCGGCAAGCCAAGCGACTCGCGGCTGCGCAGCCCGATCCGCGGCCCGCTCACGCCGCTCCCGCTCCCCCGCCGGCGCCAGGCCGGATCACGTTCTCGAGCGGCCGCCCCTCGGCGAAGGCCCGCAGCTGGCGCACGCACAGCTCCCAGCGGCTGCTCTGCATGCTCTCCGACAGGCCCGAGGTGTGCGGCGTGAGCACGACGTTCTCGAGCTCCCAGAAGGGTGCATCGCTGGGGCGCAGCTCGATCGCACCCTTGCTCGGGTAGCGGTACCAGACGTCGATTGCCGCCCCGGCGATGCCGCCGTCGCGCAACGCCTCGTAGAGCGGCTGCTCCTGCACGACGGGGCCGCGCGCCACGTTGACGAGGATGCCGTCGGAACCCAGCGCCACCAGCTCCTCGGCGCCGATCAGGCCCTCGGTGGCCGGGCCCAGCGGGAGGCAGACGACGGCAACATCGCTGCGCCGCAGCAGCTCGTGCAGGTCGTCCCGCGACGGCCCGCCGAGCCAGTCGAGCCCGGCGGCGGCCGCGCGCTCGGGGGAGGGCTGCGAGGTGACGCCGACGGCGCGCATGCCGATGGCGCGGCAGACGGTGGCGACACGCTCGCCGATGTGGCCGAGGCCGATCACGCCGACGACGCGCCCGTTGAGGTCGCGGTCGAGCCCCACGCCCTGGTCGAAGCGGCCGGCGCGCAGGGAGCGGTCACGCTCGCCGATGCGCTTCGTCAGCGCCAGCGTGACGCCAAGCACATGCTCGCCGATCGCCGTCTCATGGCCGTAGGCGTTGCAGACGGTGCACTCCTCCGGCAGGGCGTCCACGGCGATCAGATCGGTGCCGGCGACGAAGGCCTGGCAGAGGCGCAGACGGGTGGCGGCAGCGGCTTCCTCGGGCTTGAGGAACATGGCGATCGCGGCGTCGGCCTGGGCGAGCGCGGCTGCCGCGTCAGCCCGCTCGGTGACGAGGTCGATCACCCAGCCAGGCAGCTGCTCGGCAAGGTCGGCGGGGGCGTGGCCAGACAGCGGCGGGAGGACGGCGAGGCGCATCGCCGGGGATCATCGCAGCAGCACGCGTTTGACCGCTTCGCCCGCTCCATCAACAATCCCGGTGCGGCACTCGCCGACGAGCACCAACCGACGAGCAGACAGGGAGGCCGCATGCCGTTACGCACGGTCAAGCAGTACATGGAAGGGCTCCGCGACAGCCGCGAGGTCTACGTCAAGGGGCAGCGCGTCGCCGACGTGACGCAGCATCCCGACCTGGCGATCTGCATCGGGCATGGCGCGAATGCCTACTCGCTGGCGCACGAGCCGGAGCTGCGCGAGACCTTCACGTTCGAGCAGGCCGGTGACGTGCGCAATCGCCACTTCGAGCCGCTCACCTCGCCGGACGCGCTGCGCCGCCGCTCGATCCTGATCGAGGAGCACACCCGTCAGGCCCGCTCCACGCTGAACCTGACCAAGGCGGTCGGCACCGACGCTCTGGCCGCCCTGCACGCGACAAGCGTCGCCGTCGACCGCGAGCACGGCACCGAGTACGGCGCCCGCGTTGCCGCCTTCCGCGAGCGCTGCGCCTCGGGCGACCTCTCGCTCGTGCTGGCCCAGACCGACGTCAAGGGCGACCGCTCGCTGGCGCCGCACCAGCAGCCCGACCCCGACATGTACGTCCACATCGTCGAGCGCCGCAGCGACGGCATCGTCGTGCGCGGTGCCAAGGCCCACACGACGATGACGCCCGCCGCCGACGAGCTGATCGTGCTGCCGACGCGCGCGATGAGCGAGTCCGACGCCGACTACGCGGTCGCCTTCGCGATTCCCGTTGCGACGCCGGGCCTGCGCCTGATCTGCGGCCCGCTGCCCGACCATCGCCGCAGCGAGCTGGAGGCGCCGGTCAGCGGCGTCAACATCGAGATGGAGACGCTCACCGTCTTCGACGACGTCTTCGTGCCATGGGAGCGCGTCTTCCTGGCCGGCGAGTTCCGGCACGCTGCCGCCCTCGCGACGACCTTCGCCACCTTCCACCGCTTCACCGCCATCTCGTACAAGCTCCCCTTCGCCGAGCTGGCGCTGGGCTGCGCCGTCGCCATGGCCGAGCTGAACGGCACGGCGAAGGCCGGCCACGTGCGCGAGAAGATCGGCAAGCTCGTGCACTACCAGGAGATCCTGCGCGCCTGCATCCACGGCGCCTGGGCCGAGGCGTTGCCCGCCGAGGGCGGCCTCTTCCTGCCGAACCCCGTCTACACGAACACGGCGAAGTTCCACTTCGCGTCGCAGTTCCACGACGTCGTGCGCATCCTCCAGGACATCGCGGGCGGCATGATGATCACCGCGCCGGGCGCCGCCGATCTCGCCTCACCGGAGACCGGCCCCTGGGTGCGCAAGTACCTGCAGGGCGCCGCCGGCACCGATGCCGAGACGCGCCTGCGCCTGCTGCACCTGATCCGCGACCTGACCGCCTCGGACTTCGGCGGCTACAACCTGGTGGTGACCCTGCACGGCGAGGGCTCGCTGCAGGCGCAGCTCCTGCAGACCCTGCGTGACACCGACCTGACGGCGCCGCTGGCCGCCGTCGAGCGGATCATCGGGCCGCTGCCAGCCATCGCCGCGACGAGCCCTTCCGCGCTGCCGGTGCTGCGCTGATGGGCAAGCTCGACGGCCAGGTGGCGCTGGTCACGGGCGGCTCACGCGGGATCGGCGCGGGCATCGCCCGGTCGCTGGCGCGCGAGGGCGCCACGGTGGCGGTGACCTACGCGACGCGGCCCGACGCGGGCGAGGCGGTTGCTGCCGAGATCGGCGGGTCGGCCTGGAAGTGCGACGCGAAGGACTTCGCGGCGGTCGGCGCGCTGATCGACGCCGTGGTCGAGCGGCACGGCCGCCTCGACATCGTCGTGTCGAACGCCGGGGTGTGGCGTGGCGGCTGGGTGCACAAGCTGTCGCCCGAGGACTGGCAGACGGTGCTCGACACCTCGCTGGGCGGCGCGTTCAACCTCGCCCATCACGCGGTGCCCGTGTGGAAGCGCCAGAACGCCGGCTGCTTCATCGCGATCGGCTCGGTGGTCGGTGTCGTCGGCTTCGCCGGCGATGTGCCGTACGCCGCCGCGAAGGCGGGCATGAGCGGCTTCGTCAAGGCGCTCGCGAAGGAGACCGGCCGCTTCAACGTCAACGCCAACGTCGTTGCGCCCGGCCCGATCCGCACCGACCTCACCGCCGAGGTCTCCGACGCGTCGTGGGCGACGATGCTCGAGCGCACGCTGATCCCGCGCGAGGGGACGGTCGAGGACATCGCCGAGGCCTGCGTCTACCTGGCGACGGGCGGCAAGTTCGTCACCGGCCAGGTGCTCGTCGTCGACGGCGGCATGACCCTTTGAGCTGGAACTGGGAGGACGAGGCCCGGCACTTCGGCGTCACGCGTGACGGGCTACTGAACTCCGGCGCCCAGCCGTTCTCGCACGCTCGCACGCTCGTCTACCGCAGCAGCGACGGCACCCAGCAGGACTGGTCGGGCGAGGCGTTGCACGCGCTCGCGCGGCGCGTCGCCCACGTGCTGGTGCTCGCCGGCATCGGCCCGGGCGACCGCGTCGCCGGCCTGCTTGGACGCAGCCCGCTCTCCTACGCTGTGCCGCTCGCCGTGTGGCGGCTCGGCGCGCTCTACGTGCCGCTCTTCGCCGGCTTCCGCTCGGAGGCGTTGCGGGTTCGGCTCACCGACGCCGGCGTCGCAGCCGTCGTCACCGACCCGGCCAACCGCCCCTCCCTCGCCGAGGCGCAGGCGCAGCTGCACGAGCTGACAGTGCTCGTGACAGGCCTGGGCTCGCAGAGTGCTATCAGTGCTATCAGTGCTGGACATGCGGCGCGCGCCGACGGCGACCTCGACCTTGACGCCCTGCTCGCTGCCGCTCCCGAGCACCACGCAGTCCACCCCACGCACCACAGCGATCCGGCCACCGTCATGTACACGTCGGGCACCACCGGGCTGCCGAAGGGCTGCATCCTCCCCCACCACGCCGCGTTCGTCCTGCAGCCCTTCCTGCGTCACTGCATGGCCGTGACGCCCGAGGACGCGCTCTTCTCGACAGCCGACACCGGCTGGTCGTTCGGCCTCTTCACGACGGGCGTCGCGCCGTTCTCGGCCGGCTGCTCGCGCCTCTTCCTGGAAGGCGGCTACGACGCGGCCGGCTGGTGGCAGGCGATGCGCGACAACGGCACCACGCACCTTGCCAGCGCGCCCACCGGCTTCCGCCAGCTCGCAGCGGCAGGCGCCGAGGCCTTCGGCCCCGACGGCCCGCCCCGCAACCTGCGCGCCGCCACGAGCGCGGGCGAGCCGCTCGACGCCGAGGTGATGCGCTGGTGGCAGGAGACGCTGGGCGTGACGATCCACGACGCCTACGGCCTGACGGAGCTCGGGATGGTGATCGGCAACCGCCGCGATCCCGGCGCCCCGCCGCCCGTGCCCGGCTCGATGGGCACGCCGCTGCCCGGCTTCGAGATCGCGCTGCTCGACGACAGCGGCAACGCCGTGGCCGGGCCAGGCGAGGGCCGCCTCGCGATCCGCGACAGCGGCTGGCTGCTCGGCAACGGCTACTGGGGCCGCCAGGCCGAGTGGGACGCGCGCCTGCAGGACGGCTGGTGGGTCACCGAGGACGTCGCCCGCCGCGACGACGCCGGGCGCTACTGGTACCAGAGCCGCGCCGACGACGTGATCGTCACGGCGGGCTACAACGTGGGGCCGTTCGAGATCGAGGCGGTGCTGCTCGAGCATCCGCTGGTCGCCGACGCCGCCGTGGTCGGCGTGCCCGACCCGCGCAAGGGCCAGGTGATCGAGGCGCACGTCGTGCTGGCAGCGGGCCCGCCTGGCTCCGCGGCCGCACCGCTTAGCGGCGAGGCGCTCACCGCCGAGCTCAAGCGCTGGGTCGGCGAGCGGATCGGCTGGCACGCGGCGCCGCGCCACGTGACCGTGCACGCCTCGCTGCCACGCACCGAGAGCGGCAAGGTCAAGCGCCGCGAGCTGCGCAGCCAGCCGTAGCCACGGGCGCCGACCGACAGCCCGCCCCGCACCCGGCTGGGGGCAGGGCGGACAGGGTTGCTGCCGGCTGGTGGCTCAGCGCAGCGTGATCTTCGCGCTGCTTGTCGCGGTGTTGCCTGCGGCGTCGCGGGCGACGACCCTGAAGCTCAGCGCGCCCCCCTTCCTGGCCGGCGCCGTCCAGGAGACGCCGGAGGCGCTCCCGACCACGAAGGCCCCGTGCAGCGGCACCGTCTTGCGCCAGATCACCGAGGAGCCGCGCAGGACGGTGACCGTCTCCGAGGCGTTGTTGCTGTCGTCGGTGAGCAGGTAGCGCAACGCGACCGGCGTGCCGGCTACACCGCTCGCGGCGAGCGCCTTGAGCAGCGGCGGGGTCGTGTCAAGCGAGCACGGGCCAGCAGTGCACTGGCCGAGCCACTGGACGACCGTGCCGTTCTCGGCGTAGGTCGCCGTGCCCAGGATCTGCTTGCGGGCGTTGACGATCGAGTAGGTCAGCGTGAACGTGCCATGGTCGAGCGGGGCGTGATCGGTCTTCTCGTACGACCAGGTGCCCGACAGCGTGTTGCCGCTGATCGTCCCGTTGATGCGGCCGAACGGGTCGTTCCACGAGTCGGCGTAGCCGAACCTCCCGGTGACGGCGCTGCCGCTGACCGTGATCTCAAGCGGACCGCGGCCGGTGTTCCAGGTGCCGGCCCAGACCGGGCCGCTGGCGGCGCTTGCCGACGCTGCGAGCACCGCGAGCGCAGCGCCCGCGACAGCGATCGCAACGAGCGTGCCCAAGCGTGTACGCATGATGCCCTCCAGGTCGATGTGACACAGCGAGCGTCGGTACCGCAACACGGCGTGGCATCGGAGGATGCACGGATGGCACGAGCCGCGGGCGCGGGACGGCGCGGAAGGCCGCGAGAGGCGCTACGCCTGGTCGGGCACGGGCGGCAGCGGGCACGCGATGAACTCGCGGCCGCGCAGGCGGTACGACAGCTCGTAGAAGCGGCAGCCGACGCAGATGCCCGTCGTCGCGGCAAGCAACGCGAGCGCCGCCACGATGGCGCCGAGCGCCAGCGACACGACATCGAGACCAACCGCACCGAAGATCGTTGCCGCACCGAGGAAGGCGAGACCCACCTGGTTAGCGAAGCGCGGCGGCCGGGAGTCCTCGAGCTTCCCCTCGCCGAAGCGCGGCTGCACCAGCTCGAAGTAGGCAACGCACGGGAGGCACCAGCGACGTCCCAGCGTGAGCCCGAGCGCGAGCTGCACGGCGAGGATCGCGAACAGCCACCAGGCGCCCGTCGCAACGCCGATCGCGGCGACGACGGCAACGGTGGTCTGCAGGAAGCGCGGCGCCCGCACGTCGATGACCTGCGTGTCGGTGTAGGGATTCGCCCGGCGCTTCACAAAATGAAGTGTAGCGAAGGGGTGCCGGAGCCGGGCGGCGAGAGGCGCCCGCTGGCGCCCGCCGGCGCCAGCGACGGCCTAGGCGAGCGGCCGCGGCACGAACGTGCGGGCGATCGGCAGGATCTCCTCGCCCCACTGCTGCAGCTGCTCCTCCCACTCGGCCGGCGACACCGACGGCACGTCGAAGTGGCAGGTGACGTGCTTGTAGCCGTGCTCGGCGAAGCGCTGGAGATCCTCCAGCACCTGCTCGGGCGTGCCGGTCAGGCAGGGGCGCTTCGGCCAGCTGTGCGGCTCCGTGCCGTTCGTCAGCCGCACCGTGGCGAAGCAGCCGAGCTGCAGCTGCGACGAGTCGCGCCCACACTTTTCGGCCTCCCGCACGAACTCGTCGCGCAGGTGATCCCACAGGCTCGGCTCGACGTTGGCGTCGAGGAACATCGGGTAGAGGCACTCGCACGTCCGTCCCGCGCGCCGCGCCCCGACCGGCGTGACACCGCCGTACCAGAGCGGCGGATGCGGGCTCTGCACCGGCTTCGGATCCATCGAGACGTCGTGGATCTCGTAGAAGCGGCCCGAGTGGTCGATCCAGTCCTGCGTCCAGGCCTTGATCATCACCTCGATCGTCTCGTCGGTGAGCGGGCCGCGATCCTCGAGGCGGCGGCCCAGCGCCTCGAACTCGCCGCGCTCCCAGCCGGCGCCGTAGGCAATGATCACGCGCCCCTGCGAGAGCACATCGAGCGTCGCAAACATGTGCGCCGCGACCAGCGGGTGGCGGTACGGCGCAATCCACACCGACGGCGACATGCGCAACGTCGAGGTGCGCGAGGCGATCGCCCCCAGCGTCACCGGCACATCCAGCATGTTCGGCCGGTCGGGGTAGGCGCGCTTGCCCGTGCTGTTGGCAACGTGCGGGCTGCCCTCGGTGACACGCTCGGTAACGACATGGTCGGAGAGCCACACCGAGTGGAAGCCGAGCTGCTCGGCGAGCACCGCCGTCTCGACCGGCCGCATCTCGGCAGCAGCGATCTTCTCGATGTACGCATCCCCGTCGCGATCGCGGGTCATGATGCCGTGGGTCAGGAGTTGCACGCCAAAATCCATGGCACGACGATAATCACTTCGGCTGCTCCGTGCGAGCGCACCCGGTTGACCACGCCTGTCGCGACCTGCGACCCTCGACCCAGAGCCGCGGCGCACACCGCCCGGCTCGCCCCTCACCGCTTTCCACCAAGGAGACCACCGCAATGAGCATTCTTCACGGCGCACGCACTGGCCAGGACATCGAGCAGCGCCTCTCCCGCCTCGAGGACGTCGAGGCGATCCGCAACCTCAAGTCGCTCTACGCCTTCTGGTGCGACAAGGACTACAACCCGACCGAGCTCGGCAAGCTCTTCGCCGACGACGCCAAGTGGAACTCGAACGTGCTCGGCAACTACGCCGGCCGCACCGAGGTCGAGGGCTTCTTCCGCGGCATCTCGGAGCGCCTCACCTGGGCGCACCACTTCATGATCAACCCGCTCATCCAGGTCGCCGACGACGGGAAGACGGCAACCGGCACGTGGGCGCTGATCGACCTCGTCACGATCATCCGCAAGGACACCGGCACGAAGGCCGCCGTCGCGATCACCGCCGACTACAGCGACACCTTCGTCAAGCTGCCGAACGGCGAGTGGCGCTTCCAGTCGATCTACGCCGGCATCAAGCTGATGGCGCCCCTGCTGGAAGGCTGGGCCGAGAACGAGCTCTGGGACATCTAGGCAGCAGTGCGCAGGGTGGGGGTCGTGCTCGACAACGACCCCCACCACCCGCGCAGCCACGGGCACTCCTGGCGGAGCGGAGCTACCAGGGCAGCGCCGGCTCGCCGGCCGTCCAGCCTGCGTCCACCGGCAGCGTGACGCCGGTGATGCCGCTGGCCAGCGGGCTCGCCAGGAAGACGATGGCGGCCGCGATCTCCGATGCCTCGAGCAGCCGGTTGAGCGGCATCCGCTTCTTGGCGGCGTTGACGAAGACCTCGTTCTTGAGGAACTCCTCGGTCATCGCGGTGATCGTGAAGCCCGGGCACACCGAGTTGGCGCGCACGCCATGCTCGGCCCAGTCGACCGCGATCGAGCGCGTCAGCGCGGCAACAGCGCCCTTGGTTGCCGTGTAGGCGCCCTGCGCGGGCAGCGAGACGAGCGCCGCCTGCGAGGCGATGTTGACGATCGCGCCCCTGGCCGCCTTCAGCTGCTCGCCGAAGGCCTGCACCGTGTTGAGCGTGCCGATGACGTTGACCTCGTAACTGCGGCGCGCATCCTCGACCGTGATGCCGTCGATGAAGCTGTTCGGCGGCAGGATGCCGGCGGCGTTGACCAGCACGTCAACCGTCGGGCCGAGCTTCGCCGCGAGCGCATCGAGCGCCGGGCGGTCGGTCACCGAGATCGGATCGGCGCCCTGCATGTCAACGATGTGCACCGTCGCGCCGCTGGCTTCCAGCAGCTCGACGCAGGCGCGGCCGATGCCGCTGCGCCCGCCCGTGACGACCGCTGTCTTGCCTGCGAGGCCGGGAACGACTCTCGTATCTGCCATGTAATTCAGCCTCCCCAGAGACCGGTCGTGAGTCCGCCGTCGACGACGAGGCGGGTACCGGTGACCCACTTCGCGTCGTCGGAGGCGAGATAGACGAAGGCGTCGGCGATGTCGCGCGGCGTGCCGAGCCGGCCCAGCGGGTGCATGCTCTCGGCGCCCTTGCGCGAGGCGGCGGGGTCGGGCTGGTCGTTGAAGTAGCCGTGAATCATCGGCGTGTCGATGAAGCCAGGCAGCACGCAGTTGGCGCGGATGCCCGCCTTGGCGCCGTCAAGCGCCATGCACTGGGTGAGCATCGCAGCGCCTGCCTTGGACGCGCAGTAGGCCGCGTCGTTCTGCAGCGCGTGCGTTGCGCAGATCGATGCCGTGACGAGGATGCTGCCGCCGCCGCGCTTCTCCAGGTGCGGCCACGCCGCCCGCGAGACGAGGAAGATCGACTTGAGGTTGGTGTTCAGCTCCTTGTCCCACAGCTCCTCGGTAAGCTCCATGATCGAGCCGACGATCGTGACACCGGCGTTGTTGACGACGGTGTCGAGACCACCGAACGTCGCCACCACTGCCTCGACGGCCGCCTGCGCCGACGCGGCGCTCGTCACGTCCATCTCCAGCCCGATGGCATCGCCACCCAGCTCGGCGGCGGTCGCCCGCGCCGAATCGCCATTCAGATCGGCAGCGGCGACATGCGCGCCCTCGGCGGCGAATCGCTTCGCCGTCTCCTTGCCGATCCCCGACCCTGCGCCCGTGACCAGCGCGACCTTGCCTTCCAGACGTCCGCTCATGCCGCGATCATCGCCAGCATGAGACTGAACGGCAAGCGGGTTCTGGTGACAGGCGGCGCAAGCGGCATCGGCGCGGCAATCGTGGAGCGGTTCCGCGCGGAGGGCGCGCTGGTCGTCGTGGGCGATCTGCGCGGCGGCGATGTCGAGCTGGACGTCCGCTCGGCTGCCGCCAACGAGGCCGCCGTGGCGTTCACGGTGGCGCAGCTCGGCGGGCTGGACTGCGTGGTCTGCAACGCCGGCCGCCCCGGCACCGGCACGGCGCTCGACACGCCCGAAGAGGTGTGGGACGACACGATGGCGATCAACGCCAAGGGCATCTACCTGCTGGCCCGCGCCGCCTGGCCGCACCTCGAGGCCTCGCGCGGGTCGATCCTCGCCACCGCCTCGATCACGGCCACCACGGCGACCCAGAACCAGATCGCCTACTGCGCCTCGAAGGCCGCCGCCCTGATGACGATCAAGTGCCTCGCGCTGGACGGCGCGAAGGCCGGCATCCGCGCCGCGTGCGTCCTCCCCGGCTTCACGCGCACGCCGATGCTGGAGGCCTGGGCCGACGGCATGCCCGACCCAGCCGCCGCCCGCGCCGGTGCTGCCGCGATGCACCCGCTCGGCCGCCTGGGCGAGCCGTCCGACATCGCGAGCGCCTTCGTCTACCTGGCCTCTGATGACGCGAGCTGGGTCACCGGCACCGGCATCCATGTGGATGGCGGGCTGACGACCGGGCTCTGGGGCGGCTAGGCGCCGCTCCGCCCCGCTTCCGGGTCGGCTCACGCCGGCAGGAAGCGCTTCTCGATGCGCGCCACCATCGAGTACTTCGGGTCGACCATGTTGCCGACGCGCATCCGGCCGGCGTGCGTCAGCAGCTGGTACGCCTCCCAGCGGTCGAAGCCGTAGTCGGCCACGAGCCAGCCGATCAGCTCGACCCAGGCGATGCGGGCCGCGTCCTCCAGCGGGCGCGTCGAGCCGACGGCCATCAGCTCGGTCGGCGACTCGAGGCGCGGCCAGGCGATCGTCTTGCCCTTCTCCAGGCCGAAGCGCAGCGTCACCTTCGCGGTGACCTCGCAGGCGACCCCGCACAGCTCGCCGTCGCCCTGCGCCGCGTGCGCGTCGCCCGTGTAGAAGAGCGCACCGGGCACGCGCACCGGCAGCCGCACGGTGTTGCCGACGCAGGTGTCCGGCACGTCCATGTTGCCGCCGAAGTCGCCGGGCACGAGCGAGGCGATCGCCTCGATCTGCGGCGCCGTGGCCATCGTGCCGAGGAACGGGTGGATCGGCACGCGGATGCCGCGCGGCAGCTCGACGTGGCCGTCGCGCAGCGGGTAGATGAACACCCTCTCGGGCAACGGCTCGCTCAGCAGCGCGGTGTCGGCCGTGCCGGTGAGGCCGCCGAAGAACGGGATGTGGGCGCTCGCGACCCAGTCGCGCGTCAGCTCGATGCCCAGGATCTCGACGACGAGCGTGTCGCCCGACTCGGCCCCCTCCACGTAGATCGGCCCCGTCTGCGGGTTGAGGAAGGGGAAGTTGAGCACCTGCGACGGCAGGTCGTCCGGGCTCGTGATGCGTGACTCGAACGCGTCCTCGGTGACGATGGTCACCGTCTCGCCCGGACGAACCGAGGCGATCGGCTCGGCGTAGGGGCTGAAGACGTAGCTGTAGCGGTCGGTGCTGATCTCGCGATGGGCGGCCATGGCAACGAGCCTAGACCGCCCACCGCCCCAGAGCTACAGCGCCGAGAGGTCGATCATCCCCTGGCCGGGCTTGATGCGCACCCAGATCAGCGAGACGAGGCCGCCGATCACCACGACGATCGCGGCGATCACGAAGGTCGTATGCATGCCCGAGGTGAGCGCCGAGAAGCTCGCGTCGGTGATCTTCGCCGAGATGTCCGCAGAGGTGCCGGACGGGATCGGGACGACGCCCTGGGCGATCGCGCTGCGCCCGGCGAGCACGGATGCGGTGGTGTCGGCAGGCACGCCGGCCGCCGCGAGGCGCCCGGGCAGCAGCGAGCCGATGCGGGAGATGAGGATCGCGCCGAGCACCGAGGTGCCGAGCACGCCGCCGATCTGGAGCAGCGTCTGCTGGAGGCCCGAGGCCAGCCCGGCCCGGCTCATCGACGCAGAGCTGATGATGGCCTGGCTCGCGCCCGTGAAGACGAGGCCCATGCCCAGCGCCATCAGCAGGAACCACGGCCACAGCGAGCTGAAGCCCGAGGTCGGCGTGATGCCGGTCATCCCGAACAGGCCACCGGCGACGAGCCCCATGCCCACCGACAGCTGGAAGCGCAGCGGCACCTTCATGCCGAGCAGGCCGCCGATCGGCGCGCTGATCGCCATCACGCCCGTCAGCGGCAGCATGCGCACGCCCGCCTGCACCGGCGAGAAGCCCTGCACGCGCTGGAGGTAGAGGGTCACGAAGAACAGCACGCCGTACAGCGCGAACATCACGGTGAGCATCACGATCAGGCCCGCGTTGAGGTCGGCCGACCTGAAGAGGTCGAGCGGCACGAGCGGGTCGCGCGTCGTGCGCATCCACCAGAGGAAGGCGACGAAGGCGACCACGGAGCCGATCAGGAAGCCGAGCGTGTAGCCCGAGAGCCAGCCGTGCTTCGAGGCGTTGATGATGCCCCAGATCAGCGCGAACAGCGAGCCGGTGAGCAGCCCTGCGCCCGGCAGGTCGAGCCGCGGCGGCGTCGCGTCGCGCGACTCCGAGATGACCCACCAGCCGATCAGCAGCGCGATCGCGCCGACGCCGAGGTTGATGTAGAAGATCGACTGCCAGGAGACGTGCTGCACCAGCAGGCCGCCGACGATGGGGCCGGAGGCGGTGGCGAGCGAGGTCGTGCCGGCCCAGACGCCGACCGCCATCTGCAGCTTCTGCGGCGGGAAGGCCGTGCGCAGGATCGACAGCGTGCCCGGCATCATCAGCGCACCGCCGAGGCCCTGGATGACGCGGAAGGCGACGAGCGTCCCGATCGAGCCGGAGAGGCCGCAGCCCAGCGAGGCGAGCATGAACAGCACGACGCCGGCCAGGAACATCTTCTTGCGGCCGAACAGGTCACCGAGCTTGCCGCCGATGATCAGCGACGTGGCAATCGCCAGCAGGTAGCCGTTGGTGACCCACTGCAGGCCTGCGAGCGAGGCGTGCAGGTCGCGGCCGATCGTCGGGTTGGCGATCGAGACCACGGTGCCGTCCAGGGCGACCATCATCAGGCCGAGCGAGACGGCGACCAGGGTCAGCCACGGGTGTCCGTGACCCTTGCGGGCGGGTGCGGGAAGCTTCGTCATAGGCGCTGCCAGCCTACAGCGGCACGTCGGCGGAATGACCGACGCTTCCCGTACGTTTGACCTCACGTGAGCCATCCAGTGATATCCCGCATTGAGAGCCTGCTGCGCGACGCCTTTGCCGACGCGCCAGAGCTCGAGGTCATCGACCGCACCGGCGGCGGCGACCATTTCCAGGTCATCGTGACGAGCGAGCGCTTCAACGGCGTGCCTCTCGTCCAGCAGCACCGGCTGGTCAACGAGGCCCTGTCGGCGCCACTCGCCGACGGTACGATTCATGAGCTCCGCATCAAGACGAGGGGAACCGCATGAGCGATCTGAGCGACAAGATCAAGAACGTCATCGAGAACGAGCCCGTGGTGGTCTTCATGAAGGGCACCCCGGAGTTCATTGCCTGCGGCAACTCGGGCCGCGCCCTGCAGGCGCTGCACGCGCTGGGCGCCCCGATCACGACGGTCGACGTGCTGCCCGATCCGGCGATCCGCGCCGAGCTGACGGCCCTCTACGGCTGGCCGACGATCCCGCAGGTGTTCGTCAAGGGTGAGCTGATCGGCGGCGCCGACATCACCGACGAGCTGCACGAGAGCGGCGAGCTGCAGCAGAAGCTCCTCGACCTGCTCGGCGAGAGCTACGCCACCGACGCAGCCCCGAAGACCGTCACGCTCGTCGGCTAGGAGATAGTCGCCGTGGGTGCCGTCGGGGGGCGGCGAAACCTCGCCCGGGACGTTCCGCTGCTGATCGTGATCGTGATCTGGAGCCTGAACTTCTCGATCAACCGGTACGGCGTCACCCACGGCTTCGACCCGCTCGTCTACGGCGGGCTGCGCTACCTGTTCGCAGGCATCTTCTTCGTCGCAGTGACGCTGCGCATCGAGGGAAAGCTGCTGCCGCGGCGCGAGGACTGGTTCGTGCTCGGCGTCTTCACGATCCTGGCGACGCTGCTCAACCAGATCGCCTTCTTCTACGCGATCCACCTGACGACCGCATCGACGGTGTCGCTGTGCTTCGGCATGCTGCCCGCCTTCGTCGGTCTGGTCGGCATCGCGCAGGGGCTGCGGCGCCCGACGCGCCTGCACTGGCTGGCGACGATCATCTCGTTCGGCGGCGTCGCGCTCGTCGCGATCGGCGGCAGCACCGACATCTCGGGCGACCTCGGCGGCGTGCTGCTCGCACTGCTCGCCGTGATCACCTTCTCGTGCTTCACGATCGGGCTGTCGCGGCTGCAGGGCAAGTACTCGGCCTACCACCTGTCGGCGATGATCTCGATTGCCACCGCGTTCCCGCTGCTCGGGCTCGGCGCCCACGGCGCGGCGCACATGCACTGGGGCTCGCTCAGCTGGCTGACCTGGGGCTCGCTCGCCTACACCACGGTGATCGGCTTCATCGTCTCGAACATCCTCTGGATCAGGGCGCTGCAGACGAGCGGGCCGAACCGCTCGTCGCTGTGGGCGAACCTCCAGGTCTTCGGCGGGGCGGCGGTCGGCGTGCTGCTGCTCGGCGAGTCGCTCGGCGGGTTGCAGATCGCCGGCGGAGCGGTGATCGCTGCGGGCATCGCCCTCACGGCCACCAAGCTCAAGCTGAAGGGCGGCGCTCCGGCGCTCGAGTAGCGCCTGCCTCGCCGGCTAGCGGAGCGTGACGAACTCATAGCCGGCGCACAGCGTCTTCTCAGGGAAATCTCAGCGGGAGCGCGTTCAATAGAGCCGTCCACGCTGCTCCCCCACTGGCCGGAGGCCCTGCCCGTGCGCCGCAAGACCGCAGTTCTCAACCTCATCCTCGCTGCAGGCGCCATCGGCGCCGGCGTCGGCGGCTACCTCGCCACCGGCACCTCGGCGACCACCACCGCCACCGTCCGCTCCACCGCCGTGCAGCGCGGCACCGTCCTCTCGACGATCTCGTCGAGCGGCAACATCGAGGCGGCGCACTCGCTGACGCTCTCGTTCACCGGCAGCGGCACGCTCGTCGCGCTGTGGGTCAAGGCCGGGCAGGCCGTCAAGCAGGGCCAGCAGCTCGCCCAGATCGACCCGACGACGGCGCAGCAGACCGTGCGCACCGCTGCGGCGAGCCTCGCTTCGGCCGAGGCGAACTACGCGAGCGTCGTCCAGGGCCAGACCGCGGCGCAGCGGCACCAGAACGCGATCTCGGTGACGCAGTCGCGGAACTCGCTCGCGACGGCGCAGACGTCGCTCGCGGACACCAGGGCCTCGCTGGCGCTGAACGCCACCACCCAGGCGGCAAGCGTGGCGCAGGCCCGGCAGTCGCTTGCCAGCGCAGAGGCGACGATCGCGCTGACGGGCACGAGCCTGCAGGCCTCGGTTGACCAGGCGAAGAAGGCTGTCGACCTGGCCCGAACAACGGTCGGCAACAGCGCCCAGAGCGCCAGCACCGCGCTCGCGCTCGCCCGGGCCCAGCTCGCCACCGACCTGTCCAAGCAGAACGTCGACATCGGGACGCTGAACGGCATCGTCGGCTCGACCGACGGCGGGAAGGCCTCGGTGCAGGCGGCGACGGCGGCGCTCACCAACGACGCCCTGCAGCTGCAGCAGATCACCGAGTACCAGACGGCGAACGGCTGCACGGCCGGCTGCCCGAAGCCCAACGACACGCTGTCGCAGAAGCAGCTGCAGTTCCGCCAGACCCAGGATCAGGCCGTGCTCTCGTCGCTGAACACGATCGCCGCCGACGCGACCGCGATCACCAAGGATCAGCAGGCGATCGACGCCGCAACCCTCGCGCTCTCGACCAACGGCGTCAGCAACACCCAGTCGCTGACGAACGCCACGACCGCCTACAACAACGCCGTCACCGCGCTGCAGAAGCAGCAGATCAGCGACGCGCAGACGCTCCAGAACGCGCGCAACCAGCTGCAGTCGGCCCTCACCAGCCAGACCTCCGGGCAGCTGAAGGACGCGCAGACCCTGCACCAGGCGCAGCAGTCCGTGACGAACGCGAAGCTGTCGCTGGAGAACACCGTGGTCGGCAACGAGATCAAGACCGCAACCCTGCCCTCGACGATCGCCCAGGCGAAGGCGAGCCTCCAGCAGGCGCAGGCGAACCTGAAGAACGCCCAGGAGGCGCTCGACCAGACGATCCTCCGCGCCCCGATCGCCGGCACCATCGCCTCGGTCAACGGCCTCGTCGGCACCGCCGTCAGCTCGGGCGGCGGCGGCGCCAACGCCGCGTCAACCGGCTTCATCACGCTCGTCGACCTCTCGCACCCGCTGGTGCAGGTCGGCTTCAGCGAGAGCGACGCCGCCAAGATCAAGCTCGGGCAGCCGGCGACGCTCACCGTCAGTGCCCTGCCCAACGTCCAGCTGGCGGCGCACGTCGTCCAGTTCGACACGGTCTCCACGCTCGTCAGCAACGTCGTCACCTACTACGCGACGCTGCAGCTCGACCGCACCGACAGCGGCGTCAAGCCCGGCATGACGGTGAGCACCAGCGTCATCGTCGGCAAGGCCGACAACGCCCTGCACGTGCCCACGGCAGCCGTCCGCGGCAGCGGCGGCACGGGCACCGTCACCCTGGTCGATGCGAAGGGCGTGCAGACGCGCACGACCGTGGCGACCGGCCTGGCCGGTGACGATCAGACCGTGATCCTGAGCGGCCTCAAGGAGGGCGACAACGTCGTCGTCTCGACCGGCTCGCTCGGGACGACCGGCACCACCGGGACAACGATCACGCCCGGCGGCCTCGGTGGCGGGCTCGGTGGCGGCTTCGGCGGCGGTGGCGGCGGCCGCGGCTTCAGGCTGGGTGGCTGAGCGATGAGCCAGCGCCCGCTGATCGTCCTGCACAACGTCACCCGCTCCTACCAGGTGGGCCTGCACGCGGTGCACGCGCTGCGCGGCATCACGATGGGCATCGCGGCGGGTGACTTCGTGGCGATCATGGGCGCCTCCGGCAGCGGCAAGTCAACGCTGATGAACATCCTCGGCTGCCTCGATCTGCCCGACCGCGGCCGCTACCTGCTCGACGACACCGACGTCCGCCACCTGGATGAGGACGAGCTGGCGACCGTGCGCAACCGCAAGATCGGCTTCGTCTTCCAGAGCTTCAACCTGGTGCCGCGCACCTCGGCGCTGCAGAACGTCGAGCTGCCGCTGGTCTACGCCGGCGTGCGGGCCAGGGAGCGCCGCGCCCGCGCGCTCGCCGCGCTCGACCGGGTCGGCCTGGCCGACCGCGTCCACCACGTGCCCAACGAGCTGTCGGGCGGCCAGCAGCAGCGCGTCGCGATCGCACGGGCGCTCGTCACGGAGCCGGCGATGGTGCTGGCCGACGAGCCGACCGGCAACCTCGACACGACCTCCGCGCAGGAGATCCTCGACGTGTTCACGAGCCTCAACGCCGAGGGCCGGACGATCGTGATGATCACGCACGAGGACGAGGTTGCTGCGCGCGCCCGGCGGATCGTCCGCCTGCGCGACGGTGCGATCCTCGACGACGTGCGCGTGGCGCCGCCGGTGCTGCGGATCGCCGGGACAGGCGCGCCGGTCACGGAGGCCGTGGCGTGATCGCCATCGAGAGCCTGCGCATCGCGCTGCAGGGCATCATCTCCAACAAGCTGCGCTCGCTGCTGACGATGCTCGGGATCATGATCGGCGTCGCCTCGGTGATCGTCCTGGTCGCCGTCGGCACGGGCTCGTCGTCGGCGGTGCAGAAGCAGCTGCAGTCGCTCGGCACGAACATCATCACGGTGCAGCCGTCGTTCGGCGGCGGCGGGCCCGGCGGCTTCGGTGGCGGCGGCTT
>CANNRA010000015.1 GCA_947507735.1 Actinomycetota bacterium | reverse complement strand
GTTCCAGGTCTCAGCCGGCCTCCAGGAGCGTTTCGGGTCACGCCGCGTGATCGACTCCCCGATCTCCGAGGCCGCGATCACGGGTGCCGGCGTCGGTGCTGCGCTCGTCGGCTGCCGGCCCATCATCGAGCTGCAGATCTCCGATTTCGTCACGCTGACGATGGATCAGCTGGTGAACCACGCGGCCAAATGGCGCTACATGTCCGGTGGAAAGGTCTCGGTTCCGCTCGTCATCAGGGGCCCGATCTCGAATGGCTTCGGCATGGCGGCGCAGCACTCCCAGTCCCTTGAGGCGTGGTTCGTCCATGCGCCGGGTCTGGTCGTGATCATGCCGTCGACGCCCTACGACGCGAAGGGTCTGCTGAAGAGCGCGATCCGCGACGACAACCCGGTTGTCATGCTCGAGAAGCGCCTGCTGTACGGACGGCCGGGACCCGTTCCGGAGGACGACTACGTCATCCCGATTGGGGTCGCTGACATCAAGCGCCCGGGCACCGATGTCACCATCGTCGCGATGTCCCAGAGCGTGCACCTCTCGCTCCAGGCCGCCCGGCAGGTCGCCCGCGACGGCATCGAGGTCGAGGTGATCGACCCTCGCACGCTCAAGCCTCTCGACATTGACACGATCGCGAGCTCGGTGCAGAAGACGGGCAGGCTCGTGGTGGTGAGCGAGGGCGCACGCGCAGGTGGCTTTGCGAGCGAGGTCGTTGCACGCGTGATCGATGTGGCGTACGACAGCCTGCGCGCCGCCCCGGTGCGCGTGACGGCTGCCGACACGCCGATCCCGTACGCCGCCTCGCTAGAGCGTGCTGTGCTGCCAAGCCTCGAGGGCGTGCTGGAAGCGATTCACCAGGTCATGCGAGGCGTTTCCTCCGAGGCGCAATGACCGACGCTGGCCAGAATCCCGATGTCGCGTCCTTCCTCCTGCGGCTGTTCGGGCTCGTGGGGCGCACCGCGGTCGTCACGGGTGGCTCCTCGGGGCTCGGTGCGGCTTTCGCGAAAGGCCTTGCACAGGCCGGCGCGCACGTTGTGATCGCCGATATCAACGCGGAGCTTGCCGGCGAGGTCGTGGACGCGATCGAGCAGGCCGGTGGCACCGCTGAGTTCTGGTACGTCGACGTCACAGACGTGTCAGCGGTGAACGCCTTTGCCGAGCTGATGCAGACGAACCACGGGAAGCTGGACGTGCTCGTGAACAGCGCCGGCGCTGCCTACCGCTGCCCGATCGAGGACTTCCCCGAGGAGGCCTACGACCGGATTCTCGCCCTCAACCTCAAGGCGACGTACTTCATGAGCCAGGCGATCGGGCGCGGGATGCTGGCAGCTGGGTCGGGAAGCATCATCAACATCGCGTCGATCGGCGGGCTCATCGCCTACCCGCACTCCAGCGCTTACCTCGCCAGCAAGGGTGGCGTCGTCCAGACGACGAGGTCGTTCGCGCTTGAATGGGCCGACCGAGGCGTTCGTGTCAATGCGATCGCGCCCGGGCTCTGCGACACCCCGATTCTCACCAAGGCACTCGCAATGAGTGGCAGCACGTCGACGACCGACTTCATCCACTCGAGGCAGATAGTCCGCAGGCTGATCCAGCCCGATGAGCTGGTCGCGGCAGTTCTATTCCTTGCCGGCGATGGCTCCGCGAAGGTGACCGGACATGTCCTCGCTGTCGATGACGGGTACCTCGCTCAGTAGCGGCGAGCGCCGGGAAGGGACACAACGTGAAGATCGAGCAACTGGCCGGCGGCCTCGGCGCCACCGAGGGCCCTGCGTTCCTGCCTGACGGGCGATTCATCTTCGTCGAGATCTGGAACAGCCGGGTCTCTGTCTGGACCCCGGAGGCGGGCGTCGAGGAATTCGTCTACGTCGGCGGCGGCCCGAACTCGGTGCTCGTCTGCGACAACGGGACGCTGCTCGTCACGCAGAACGGTGGCCGTGAACGGGCCTGGCGCGCGAAGGATCAGCGTCCGCCCTCCCTCCAGCGCATCTCACCGGAGGGCGAGGTCGAGGTGCTCGTGACGGAAGTGGACGGTGTCACCTTGAGCGCGCCGAACGATCTCGCCTTCGGCCCCGATGGCACCCTCTACTTCACCGATCCGGTCGGGGATTTCGACCGTGTCATCCCGCCGCCGCCTGGCTACATCTTCGCGCTCAACCCCGACGGCACCGGACGTGTCATCGTGGAGACCGGACCGACGTTCCCGAACGGCATCACCGTCGAGGCGGACGGCAACGTCGTCTGGGTGGAGTCGTTCACGCGCGCCATCAAGCGCTACTACCCGGCGACCGGCCGGGTCGAGGAGCTCTGCGTGCTCGCAGACCCAAACTGCATTCCCGATGGCCTCAAGTGCGCCACCAACGGCGACTTCTACATCGCGACGGTGCTCTCGGGCGGGGTGAATGTCGTCTCGCAGGACGGGAACGAGAAGGCACTGCTCCCGGGCTTCGGTGATTACCCGACCAACGTGCAGTTCCGGGGCTCGACCATCTACGTCACTGACGTCGGTGGCGGCCTCGGCACGGACGACGTCTATCGCGGGACGATCTCGCGGGCGACTCTAGACGGAGTCGTCGGTCTTGAGCTGTTCGGAGGCTCTATCGATTAGACGTGCGTGGCGCCGCAGGAGCGCCCCGGCGGCGACGTGGTAGCCGAGCGCTGAGGTCAATAGGTCAGACACAACCAACGGAGGTTGATGTGAGCGACTTGAACAGCAGTGACAACGCCACCAAGGGCGTCATCGAGCAGCTGGTCTCCGGCCAGATAACGCGCGATCAGTTCATCAAGCGGGCAGGCATCCTGGGCATTTCGGCGGCCGGCATCGGCGGCGTGCTCGTGGGTGCGGGAAGGGCCACGGCGGCCGATCGCGTAGCCGCACGTGGACTCGCGGGCGGCACCGTCAACATGCTCGTCGCCGCCGAGGGCGACGAGAAGGGCGTCAAGGACAAGATCGCCGAGATAAAGAAGAGCCTCGGGATCGATGTCAAGCTGACGGCGCTGCCGGTCGGTCCGCTGATCGAGAAGACGAACCAGAGCGTCAAGGCCTCGAGTGGCACGTTCGATGTCATCGAGGTCCTCGGCTTCACCGTGTCCGCCTTCGTCGGCGGCGGGTTCTTCGAGAAGCTGAACCCCTACCTCGCGAGTGCCCCGGCCGGCTTCGGCTACCCAGCCGACTACCCGGCAGGTGCGCTCGAGTACGTCAGTAACTACGACACCACGAAGCAGCAGTTCGGCGGCAAGGACGTCTACCTGATCCCGGGCCTGCATGGTGGCGCGGTGGTGCTCTTCTACCGCAAGGATCTGCTCAAGGCTGCCGGCCTGGAGGTGCCCAAGACGTGGGCGCAGTACGTCGCTGCGGCAAAGAAGCTCAACACCGGAGGCGTCGCGGGTAACAGCATGATCGCCAAGTCGGGCGACGTGTCGATGTTCCTCGTCGACTTCTATAGCCGCTTCGCAGGCACCGGCGGCAAGCTCATGAGCGGGTCCTCGCAGCAGAAGAACTTCACGCCCCGCCTGACGAGCCCGGAGGCAGTAGCGGCGCTTCAGAACATGGTCGACTGCGTGCAGTACGCGTCACCGGGAGTCCTCCAGTACGACTTCACCGCCTCCAGCGACGCGTTCAGCGCAGGCAAGACGGCGATGATGGCGATGTGGTCGACGATCGCCGGGCCGGTCTTCAACGCGAAGACCTCGAAGATCGCGTCAACCGTGGGCGTCTCCACCACGCCGGGCACCGGTGCCGCGGCGGGCCGTGTCGTCCGTGGTGGCTGGGGCATCGGCATCCCGAAGAACGCCAAGAACAAGGACGGCGCCTGGGCGGTCATCGGGTACCTGACATCCAAGGAGTTTGAGAAGTACCAGACGCGCACCTATCAGACGGATCCGAACCGGCTCTCGACGTTCTTCGATCCGGCCATGAATAAGGCGCTCCCGTACCTGAGCGTTGCCGGCAAGGCCTTCCAGAAGGCGCAGCGGCTCGATATCGCGAGCGTCCCCGAGACGTTCGAGCTGATCGGCGCCGCAGCGGAGGAGTTCGCCGGTGCTCTGGGCGGCTCGACGACCGCGGCGGGCGCGTGCAAGAAGGCGAACGACCGTTGGACCGAGATCCTCAAGAAGGGTGGCCATCTCGCCTAACGGCGACCGGCCGGGCAGTTGATGACATCGGCCACTGCCGCACCACGCAGGGGCGCTCGGGAGAAGCGCCTCGCCTCGCCGACTCAACGGCGAGGC
The DNA here is from genome assembly GCA_947507735.1 of Actinomycetota bacterium. Taxonomy (GTDB): domain Bacteria; phylum Actinomycetota; class Thermoleophilia; order Gaiellales; family Gaiellaceae; genus CANFDS01. The sequence goes on along the minus strand of CANNRA010000015.1, from coordinate 16,322 downwards.
GAGGCGTTCTTCCTGCTCGGCCCCTGTGTCCTCTATCTCGTCGTCTTCTCGATCTACCCGCTCGTCGTGAGCCTCATCCGCTCCTTCCAGGACTACGACACGCGCAAGAACTCCTGGCGCTGGATCGGAACCGACAACTACTCGCAGCTCTTCTCCAGCAGTGACTTCTGGAGCATCGTCGAGCACACGCTCGTGTTCTCGGTGGCTGGGGTCTTCATCCAGGTCACGCTCGGCACCGCGCTCGCGCTGTTCTTCAACCAGAGGCTACGCGGCTCCGCGATCGTGCGCGGCCTGCTCATCCTGCCGATGCTGATTACCCCGGTTGTCGTCGGCCTCATGTGGCGGGCGCTGCTCAACCCCGAGTGGGGACTGGTGAACTGGGTCTTCATCAAGCTCGGCTTCCACAACATCGGCTGGCTCTCCGACCCGGGCACAGCCCTGCGGACGCTGATCATGGTCGACGTCTGGCAGTGGACGCCCTTCGTGTTCGTCATCGTGTACGCGCGTCTCCAGGCACTGCCGCAGGACGTGTTCGAGGCGAGCGCGGTCGACGGTGCGAACTGGTGGCGACGCACGCGCTACATCACGCTGCCGCTGCTGCTGCCGGCGATCCTGTTTGCGGCGGTGTTCCGGGGCATCGATGCGTTCCGCACCTTCGACCTCGTCTTTGGGCTCACCAACGGTGGACCGGTTCAGGCGACGTCGACCCTCTCGTACGAGGCCTTCCAGAACGGCTTCAAGTACCAGCACTACGGTTACGCCTCGGCGATCTCCTACGTCATGCTCATCGTCGCGGCCATCGGCGTCACTGTCCTCTTCAAGGTCGTCAACGTTCGCAGGGAGGACGTCTCATGACGCTCCGCTTCGCCGGGCGGACGATCTCGTACGTCGTCCTCCTGCTGATCGCTGCAGTCGCGCTTGCGCCCTTCCTGGTGCTGCTGATCATCTCGTTCAAGGCGCGGATCGACGTGCTCGAAGTGCCGCCGACCCTCCATTTCGACTGGTCGACGATCAGCGAGAACTACCGCATCGTCATGCACGACGACGGCTTCATCACCTACATCAAGAACTCGCTGATCGTCACGTTCGCTTCGACGGCGCTCGCGCTCGCGATCGGCGTGCCCGCCGCGTACGCGTTCTCCCGGCTCGAGTTCCGCGGCCGCGACAACTGGGCCTCGACCATTCTCAGCTTTCGCTTCATGCCGCCGGTCGCGGTGGCGATCCCGATCTTCCTGATGATCCAGTACATCGGGCTGACGGACAGCTACCTCGGTCTGATCCTGCCGTACATCGCGTTCTCGTTGCCTCTCGTGGTCTGGATCATGATCGGCTTCTTCGACGAGATCCCGCGCGAGATCGATGACGCTGCGATGGTCGACGGCTGCACCCGTGTCGGATTGCTCTTCCGCGTCATGCTCCCGCTGGTTCGGCCGGGGATTCTCGTCTCGGCAATCTTCGGTCAGATCTTCATCTGGAACGAGTTCCTCGTCGGCCTCTACATCATCAACTCGCAGGATCGCGGAACGATCCCGATCGGAGCCTCGTCGCTGCTCACCACCGAGAGTCCCGTTGACTGGAACATCGCCGCGGCTGTCGGGATCCTTACGGTCATCCCGATGTTGATCTTCTCCTTGCTCGTGCAGCGCTGGATCGTGCGCGGGATCACCGCCGGGACGGTCAGATGAGCAGGAGCGCGAGGCTCATAGGGCTACTTTACGCGCAGGCCGCCGCGCTGCCGATTCCCGACGCCGCTTCGGTCACCGCTGCGGTCAGCGTGGGCGCTGCCACCTCCGATCGACCGTGCGTCGACGGACCATGCGTTGTCAAACGACGAGAGGAGGCTCCGCGACGTGGGAACTGTGACGTTTGACGGTGTCGGAAAGGTCTTCCCGGATGGCACGCATGCCGTCACGGATCTAGGGCTGGAAGTCGCAGATGGGGAGTTCCTGGTGCTGGTCGGCCCCTCCGGCTGCGGTAAGACGACGGCACTGCGCATGGTTGCCGGGCTCGAGACGATCACCAGGGGCGAGATTCGGATTGCCGACAAGGTCGTCAACGACCTCGAGCCCCGGCGTCGCGACATCGCGATGGTGTTCCAGAACTACGCGCTCTATCCGCACATGACCGTGGCCCAGAACATTGGCTTCGGCCTGAAGATGCACGGCTTCACCAAGAGCGAGGTCGAACGTCGAGTCAACGAGATCGCGGCAGTCCTTGATCTCGGCGACCTGCTGGCACGGAAGCCGCGTGCGCTCTCTGGCGGCCAGCGACAGCGAGTTGCCATGGGCCGGGCGATCGTCCGCAATCCCGCCGTCTTCCTGATGGACGAGCCGCTCTCCAACCTCGACGCGAAGCTTCGCGTCCAGATGCGCGCCGAGATCTCGCGCATCCAGCGTGAGTTACGGACGACGACCATCTACGTCACCCACGACCAGATCGAGGCGATGACGATGGGCGACCGCGTCGTCGTCATGCGCAAGGGCCGGCTGCAGCAGGTCGACGTTCCGCAGGTGCTGTACGACCATCCGGCCAACCTCTTCGTTGCAAGCTTCATCGGCAGCCCGTCCATGAACCTCTTTCAGGGCGAGGTCGCTGCCGGAGGGATGCTGCAGGTCGGGACGCAGAGGCTCGCGCTGCCGCGCGACGGCGTCTTCGCCAGGGAGCTGGCGACCCAGGCCGGCAGGCTCGTCGCGGTCGGCGTGCGGCCGGAGTGGATCGTGCCAGCGTCGTCCGGAGACGACCGCCCACGGCTGCGAGGAACCGTCGTCATGACCGAGGCGCTCGGCTTCGAGGTGCTCGTCCACGTCGAGATCGACGCTGCGCCCGTCGTTACGTCCGAGACCATCGAGGTGGCGCTCGACGTGGATGCAGCCGCGCTCGCCGACCTCGAGGCCGAGCGGAGTAAGCAGCGCACGATGATTGTCGCCCGCTTCCCCGCCGGCTCACCTGTCCGGGCCGGTGAGACCATCGAGCTTGGCCTCGATCTCTCCCACGCACAGGCCTTCGACCTCGAGTCCGGGCTCGCTCTCGGCGCAGGTTAGGATCGAGCTGTGGAAGACGACATCATTGACCGGCTCCGTGTTCTCGGTATGTCGCTGTACGAAGCGAAGGTGTACGTCGGGCTGCTCCAGCACGGCCCGCAGAACGGCAACGAGCTCTCCAAGTCGGCCGGTCTGCCTTCGTCGAAGGTGTACTCGACGCTGGAGAAGCTTGCCTTGCTCGGCATCGTCCACAGGGTCAGACGCGATTCGGTGACGAGATACGTCTGCATCGCGCCGGACGAGCTGATCAAGCGTTTCCGCACCCAGTTCAGTGAGCCGCTCGACTACCTCGAGCGCGCGCTGCCCGGACTGGGCACCTTCGTCCCGTCGACGGAGGTGCTGACCGTCGCGGGCCTCGACGCGATCTTCGAGAACAGCCGCTCCATCATCAACAGCGCCCAGAAGGAGATCTTCGTCTCGGTCTGGGCCCAGGATCTCGATGACCTGCGCGACGCGCTGGTTCAGGCCGCTGCTCGTGGCGTCAGCGTGTTCGCGATGCTCTACGGCGAGGAGGCGTCGCTCGAGGTCGGTTCGTGGCTGCATCACGGCTACAGCGACATCGTCGGCGACCGCCTGAAGGGCAGGATGCTGACGGTCGCCACGGATCACGAGGAGGCGCTGATCGCTCACATCCCTCACCGTGGCGAGGCAACCGGGGTGAGGACGCGTAATCCGGTGCTCACGCTCGTGGCGCAGGAATACCTCCATCACGACCTCGTGCTCCGGCGGGCCCAGATCAGCATCGGCTTCGACCAGTGGGATGCGTGGTGGCAGGCCGATCCCGACTTGCGGGCGCTGTTCCTCGGCGATGCGCTGAGCGCGACCGACGGCGCAGAGCAGAAGAGCGATCGTCCCAAGCGAAAGAAGAAGGAGACGTGACATGGCTGTGACACGTGTGGGCACCGACCCGCGCCCGCTACTGCTTGCTGGGCAGCCCACGGCTGGCGCGACGTCCGTGCCGGTCATCTTCCCCTATGACGGCAGCGAGTTCGCCCGCGTTGCCATGGCGGACGAGGCGCAGGTCGAACAGGCGCTCGCGGCAGCCGTCGCGGCTGCGCCGGTGGTCGCGGCGCTGCCGCCGTTTCGGCGGGCCGAGATTCTGCTCGCCGCCGCCGAGCTCGTGCGAGGCCGCCGCGAGGAGCTGGCGCGGCAGATGACACTCGAGACCGGCAACGCGATTTGGGAGACTCGCGTCGAGGTCGACCGGACGCTCGAGATCCTCACCACCTGCGCCGAGGAGGCGCGCCGGTTGACGGGTGACATCGTGCCGATCGATGCCGTGCCGCGCGGCGAGGGGCGGATGGGCATGACCCGTCGCTTCCCGGTCGGCCCGGTGCTCGCCATCACGCCGTTCAACGCGCCGCTGCTGCTTGTCGCGCACAAGCTCGGCCCCGCACTGGCTGCAGGCTGCCCGTGCATCGTGCGGCCGGCGACGAAGACGCCGCTCTCGGCACTCTCCCTTGGCGAGATTTTCGTGGAGGCTGGTGCCCCAGCCGGCGCAGTCAGTGTCATCCCTTGCCCCACCCCGCTCGCCGAGCGCCTGGCCACCGACGACCGCATCAAGATGCTCTCGTTCACCGGCAGCCCGGACGTAGGCTGGTATCTCCGGCGGGTAGCCGCCACTCATCGCGTGACCCTCGAGCTGGGCGGAAATGGGGCCGTGATCGTCCACGAGGATGCGAACGTTCCCTATGCGGCTGAGCGCTGCGCCGTCGGTGGCTTCATCCGCGCAGGTCAGGCGTGTATCTCGGTGCAGCGGCTCTACGTCCACGATTCCATCTACGACGCGTTCCTCGAGGCGTTCCTGGAGAGGATCGGGATGCTGAAGTCCGGTAATCCGCTCGACGACGACACGGTCGTTGGCGGGTTGATCGACGATAACGCGGCTGACAATGCCGTGCGGCTGATCGAGGATGCGCGGGCGCGCGGGGCGACGATCCTCTGCGGCGGCACTCGGGAAGGTCGGATGGTCACACCGACGCTGGTGACCGGCACCACCGAGCAGATGCCCATCGCCTGCGAGGAGGCCTTCGCGCCGATCGTCGTCCTGTCGCGCTACGACGACGTCGACGAGGCGATCCGGCTGGCAAACGACTCGCCGTTTGGCCTGCAGGCCGGGATCTTCACGAACGACATTCGCATCATCAACCGGGCGTTCGAACGTCTCGACGTGGGTGGGCTGATCGTGAACGACGTCAACACCTTCCGCGTCGATCAGATGCCCTACGGCGGTGCGAAGCGCTCCGGGATCGGGCGCGAGGGCATGCGCTACGCGATCCGCGAGATGACCGAGGAGCGGCTACTGGTGATCGACCCGCGCTGAGGCGAGGAGCTGGGGCGGGATCTCCTGCTCGGCCAGCTCTGAGCTAGCCGATCGGATGCAAGCAGCGAGGATGACCTACGCATCCTCGCTGCTTCGCTGAGAAGCGCCGTCGGGAAAGAGCAACTATTCCCCACCAAGGTAGTAGTATCTGGCTGTCCGGTTCTTCGTTGCGGGCGCCGGTCCTGAGGACAGGGGGGAATCGTGGGGCATACGCTGGCCGAGAAGATCCTTCTCTCGAGGAGCGAGGCCGACAGCCTGGCGCCGGGCGACGTGGTGATGGTTCGCTGTGATGTCGTGATGACGAACGACATCTCTGGCCCGATCGCCTTCCGGACGATGCGGGAGATGGGTGTGGAGAAGGTCTTCGATCCCGCCAAAGTCGTGCTCATCCCCGACCACTTCGTCCCTGCCAAGGATGTTCGCTCGGCGGAGTTGCAGAAAGTGCTCAAGGAGTGGGCTGCCGAGCAGGGCGTTGTCTTCTACGACCAGGGCCGCGGGGGGATCGAGCACGCGGTGCTCGTCGAGGACGGCTGGGTCGTCCCGGGATCTGTCGTCGCCGGCGGCGACTCGCACACCTGCACGCTCGGAGCGCTCGGCGCGTTCGGTACTGGTCTCGGCTCGACCGACGTCGCAGCATGTCTCGCCTTCGGCGAGTTCTGGCAGGCCGTGCCGGGCACGATCCGCGTCGAGTTCTCCGGCGAGAAGGGTCGGTTCGTCACCGGCAAGGATCTGATCCTCGCCGTTATCGCCCAGATCGGCGTCGACGGCGGAACCGACCACGTGCTCGAGTTCGTCGGGCCCGGGGCCGAGGCGCTCTCGATCGACGAGCGGCTCGCGGTCGCGAACCTCGCCGTTGAGGCAGGCTCGGAGACAGGAATCTTTCCCGCGGACGACCGGACTGCCGCCTATCTCGAAGGGCGTACCGACCGGCCGTGGACGGCAGAGCGATCCGACCCCGACGCCGAGTTCGCACGGTCGGTTCGCATCGAGCTCGACAGCTTGCCTCCGCTCATCGCGCTGCCACACTCGCCCGGGAACGTCGTTGCGCTCGCGGAGGCAGTCGGGCGGAGAATCGATCAGGTCTACATCGGCAACTGTTCGAACGGTACGCTCACCGACCTCCGGCAGGCTGCCGAGATCCTGCGCGGGAAGCAGGTGCACCCACGCACGCGAGCGATCGTCGTGCCCGCCACACAGAAAATCTGGCGTGCTGCGCTCGCCGAGGGTCTGCTCGACGTCTTCGCGGCGGCAGGGTGCATCGTCTCCACCCCGACCTGCGGCGCCTGTTTCGGTGGCGGAAACGGCATCTTGGCTGCGGGCGAGAATGCGCTCGCAACGACCAACCGCAACTTCAAAGGCCGGATGGGGTCGCCCGAGGCCGGCGTCTATCTAGGAAATGCCTGGGTCGCTGCTGCGGCCGCGGTGGCAGGCGAGATCGTCGATCCGGCGGAGGTGCTGTGATGCAACTTGGCGGAAACGCAGTCGTCATCCGGGAGCGCAATGTCGACACGGACGTGCTCTACCCGGGGCCGTTCCTGAGCATTCAGGACGTCAATCAGATGAAGCAGCCCCTCTTCGAGGGGCTGAACCCGGCGCTCCGCGACGAGCTTGTCGGCGACACCGTGCTGATCGTCGGCGAGAACTTCGGCACCGGCTCCTCGCGCGAGCACGTCCCGCAGGCGATGAAGGCCTCGGGCATCCGCTGTGTCGTCGGCAAGAGCTTCGCGCGGATCTTCTACCGCAACTGCATCAACCTCGGCATGCCCGTCGTCGTCTGCCCTGGAGCAGCGGAGGCGGCGAGCCCCGGCTCGCGCATCCGCATCGACACCGAGGCAGGCACGGTCGAGGTAGACGGGAAGCGTTTCGAGGCGAAGCCGATCCCGGCGTTCATGCACGACATGCTCAGTTCAGGCGGGCTCGTCGAGTGGGCGCGGGTTCGCTCCGGGGCCGTCGGCTGATCCTTCGCTTTTGCGGCTCCAGGGTCGCAGCGGACGGTCAGCGTCGCTGACTCCGGCTTCCGCTCCGGCCGTGTGTCGGCCGTCGCGACGGGCTCGATCGCAACTGCGCGGTTATGTCGCTCGCGGGGCACTTCGCTTCCTGGCGGCAACGGCGGCCCGCAGCCGCGCTGCCAGCTCGGGCGTCAGCTGCCCCGGCGCCAGGCGCCACTGCCAGTTCGTTCCACCGGTCGTGCCGGGCAGGTTCATCCGCGCCTCGGCGCCGAGCTCGAGGACGTCCTGGGCCGGCAGCATGGCGAGCCCCGCGCGCGATCCGAGCGCCCGCTCGACCAGCGACCAGGCGGGCTGCGCGGGGTTGAGCCCCGACCGCGCGCGCGTCGCGTCGTCCGCCTCATCCTGCCACCAGCCGAGCGCGGTGTTCGTGTCGTGGGTGCCGGTGTAGGCGATCAGCTGCTCGCGCGCGTTGTCGGGGTGGTGCGGGTTCGCCGGGTCGCCGTCGTAGCCGAACTGGAGCACCGCCATGCCAGGGAGGCCGAGCGCGTCGCGCACCTCGATGACGCGGTCGGTGATGATCCCGAGGTCCTCGGCGATCAGCGGCAGCTCGCCCAGTTCCGCCTCGACCGCGTGGAAGAGCCCTGCGCCCGGCCCGGGCCGCCAGTGGCCGTACGCCGCGGTCGGCGCACCGGGCGGAATGAACCAGTAGGCGACGAAGCCACGGAAGTGGTCGACGCGCACCATGTCCACGAGCTCGAAGGAGCGGCGGAAGCGCTCGATCCACCAGCGATAGCCCTCGCGCCGGTTGGCCGCCCAGTCGTAGAGCGGATTGCCCCAGTGCTGGCCGTCCGGCCCGAGGCCGTCTGGCGGGCAGCCGGCGACGCCCTCGGCCAGGAACAGCTCGGGGTGCGCGCGATGGTCGGCGCTGCCGGGAGCGATGTAGATGGGGACGTCGCCGATCAGCCTCACGCCGCGCGCCCGCGCGTACGCCCGCAGGCGCGCCCACTCGCTCTCGAAGCGCACCTGCCCGGCGACGGCGTCCGGGCCGGCGAACTGCTCCCAGTCGTCGATCCAGTAGGCGTGGCGTGCACGGAAGGAGTCGAGGTCGGCCTCGCTCACGGGCGCGTCGGGCTCGGCCAGGAGACCCGTCCAGGCGGCGAAGGCGGAGTCGGAGAAGTAGGGCGAGCCGGTCGAGTCGGGCGGGGTTAGCGGCAGCAGCTGCCACCAGGAGAGCCCGGCCGCCGCGAGCCAGTCGACGAACGCGTACGCCTCCGCGTCGAGCTTCCCGGACGGGAGCGACGTGGCATGGAGGACGAGGCCGGCGGAGCGGGTCAGCTGCATGGGGTACGGGTATCCTGCACGTACGGTGCGCGCCCCGAGCAGGATCCAGATTCAGCAGGTCTGGCCGCAGCTCGACTGCGGCCGGTATCCCGTGAAGCGCTCGGTTGGCGAGGAGCTGCGCGTGGCGGCGACGGTGTTCGTCGACGGCCACGACATCGTGCGGGCCGCGCTCCGCGTCCGGCCGGCCGGGGCCAAGCGCTGGACCGAGATCGAGATGCAGTCGCTCGGCAACGACCGCTTCGAGGCGTCGTTCGTGCCGGGCGAGATCGGGCGCTGGCAGTACGCGGTGGTCGCGTGGGTCGACCGCTGGGCCTCCTGGCGGCGCGAGCTGGAGCGCAAGCACGAGGCTGGCCAGACCGACCTGCGCAGCGAGCTGCTCGAAGGTGCTGCGCTCACCGGCGTCGTCCTCACGAGGGACGGCAGCCCCGACCTGACGGTGGACGACGCGCTCGACCCGACCTTCGCTCCCGACCTGCCACGCGAGGGCGAGACGGCGCTCGAGCAGCTACTCGACCTGATCGTCGATCCGGTGCTGGCGCGCGTCGGCGCCTGGTACGAGCTCTTCCCCCGCTCGTGGGGCGGCCTCAAGGGCGTCGAGCAGACGCTGCCGCAGCTCGCCGAGCTCGGCTTCGACGTCCTCTACCTGCCGCCGATCCACCCGATCGGCGTGACGCACCGCAAGGGCCGCAACAACGCGCTCGTTGCCGCGCCTGGCGACCCCGGCTCACCGTGGGCGATCGGCGCGAAGGAGGGCGGCCACACCGCCGTCCACCCGGAGCTCGGCACGCTCGACGACCTGGTCAGCCTCGTCACGGCGGCGCGCGCGCACGGCATCGAGATAGCACTCGATTTCGCCATCCAGTGCTCGCCCGACCACCCCTGGCTGGCCGAGCATCCCGAGTGGTTCCATCGCCGCCCCGACGGCACGCTGAAGTACGCCGAGAATCCGCCCAAGAAGTACCAGGACATCTACAACGTCAACTTCCAGTGCGACGACTGGCAGGCGCTCTGGGATGCGCTGCGTGACGTCGTGCTCTTCTGGGTGGAGCAGGGCGTTCGTATCTTCCGCGTCGACAACCCGCACACGAAGCCGGTCTTCTTCTGGGAGTGGCTGATAGCACAGGTGCACCTCGAGCATCCCGGGGTCATCTTCCTCGCCGAGGCGTTCACGCGGCCGGCGATGATGGCGACGCTCGCGAAGGTCGGCTTCAGCCAGTCGTACACGTACTTCACGTGGAAGAACACCAAGGCGGAGCTCGTCGAGTACGTCGGCCAGCTGGTCGGCGGCGACCTCGCGGAGTGCTATCGCCCGAACTTCTTCGCCAACACGCCGGACATCCTGCACGAGTACCTGCAGCACGGCGGCCGCCCCGCCTTCGAGGCGCGCCTCGTGCTCGCAGCCACGCTCTCGCCGACCTACGGCATCTACTCGGGCTACGAGCACTGCGAGAACGTGCCGGTGATGCAGGGCAGCGAGGAGTACCTCGACAGCGAGAAGTACGAGGTGAAGGAGCGCAGCCCCGACGGCGGCATCCTGCCGCTCGTCAAGCGGATCAACGCGATCCGACGCGCCAGCCCGGCCCTGCAGCAGCTGCGCGACATCACCTTCCTCGAGACCGGCAACGAGCACCTGATCGCCTACGCGAAGCGCGCCGCCGGTGAGACGATCGTCACCTGCGTCAACCTCGATCCGCGCGGCCCGCAGGAGGGCTTCTGCGAGCTGCCGTGGTTCCTCGGCCTGCCGCACGCCTTCCCGGTGCGCGACCTGCTCGACGACGCGGTCTACGAGTGGACGACGGGGCGCAACTATCTGAGCCTCGCGCCCGGTCGGATGGCACACGTGCTGCGCGTCGAGCCGCCAACCGCAGCATCAGCATCCGCTGCAGCTGCGGCCAGGGCGGCGGTGCCGGCGCGTCCCGCGGCGAAGCAGTGAACGAGCGCGACGTCGAGCTGCTGGTCGCGGGCGAGCACCCGGAGCCGCACCGCCTGCTCGGCGCGCATCCCACGAAGGGCGGCGTCGTGGTGCGCGTCTACCGCCCCACCGCCGATGAGGTGCTGCTGCTGCGCGCCGGTGTGCCGCCCGTCGAGCTGGCGCTCGTCCACCCGGACGGGCTGTTCGAGGTGGAGCTCGCGCGGGCGACGCTGCCGCTGACCTACACGCTGCGCGCCACCTACCCGGACGGCGCGGCACACGCCTTTGCCGATGCGTACTCCTTCCTGCCAACCGTCGGCGAGCTCGATCTGCACCTGATCGGCGAGGGCCGGCACGAGCGGCTGTGGGACGTGCTCGGCGCGCACGAGCGCACCGTCGACGGGGTCGCTGGCATCGCCTTTGCCGTCTGGGCTCCGTCGGCGCTCGCCGTCGCAGTCGTCGGCGACTTCAACCTCTGGGACGGTCGCCTCCACCCGCTGCGCACGCTCGGCGCGAGCGGCGTCTGGGAGCTGTTCGTGCCGGGCGTCGAGGCGGGCGCGCTCTACAAGTTCGAGATCCGCGGTCGTGACCACACGGTTCAGCCCAAGGCCGACCCGCTGGCCCGCGCCGCCGAGCTGCCGTCGCGCACCGCGTCGGTGGTCGACCGCGACACCCACGCCTGGCAGGACGCCGGCTGGCTCGCCCGGCGTGCCGCCGGCCATCCCTGGGACGAGCCCGTCTCGATCTACGAGGTGCACCTGGGCAGCTGGCGGCCCGGCCTGTCCTACCGCGAGCTCGCCGAGCAGCTCACCGCCTACGTCGTCGAGCTGGGCTTCACGCACGTCGAGCTGATGCCGGTGATGGAGCACCCCTACGCGCCGTCGTGGGGCTACCAGGTGAGCGGCTACTACGCGCCCACGTCGCGCTTCGGTAGCCCGGACGAGTTCCGCTTCCTCGTCGACGCTCTGCATGCCGCCGATATCGGCGTGCTGCTCGACTGGGTGCCTGCGCACTTCCCCAAGGACGCGTTTGCTCTCGCGCGCTTCGACGGTACCGCGCTCTACGAGCACGCCGACCCGGGCCGCGGCGAGCACCCCGACTGGGGCACCTTGATCTTCAACTACGGCCGCGCCGAGGTGCGCAACTTCCTGGTCGCGAACGCCGTCTACTGGCTGGAGGAGCAGCACGTCGACGGCCTGCGCGTCGATGCCGTCGCGTCGATGCTCTACCTCGACTACTCCCGCAAGGAGGGCGAGTGGCTGCCGAATCCGCAGGGCGGCCGCGAGGATCTCGAGGCCGTAGCCTTCCTGCGCGAGCTGAACGAGGTCACGCACCGCCGCGTGCCCGGCATCGTCATGGCGGCCGAGGAGTCCACCTCGTTCCCCGGCGTGTCGCACCCCACCGACCAGGGCGGTCTCGGCTTCGGGTTCAAGTGGAACATGGGCTGGATGCACGACACGCTCGAGTACTTCGCGCGCGAGCCGGTGCACCGCCGCCACCACCATCACGAGCTGACCTTCGGGCTCGTCTACGCGTTCAGCGAGAACTTCATCCTCCCGCTGTCGCACGACGAGGTCGTGCACGGCAAGCGCTCGCTGCTGGGGAAGATGCCGGGCGACCGCTGGCAGCAGCTCGCCAACCTGCGCGCCCTCTATGGCCACCTGTGGGCGCACCCCGGCAAGAAGCTGCTGTTCATGGGCGGCGAGTTCGCCCAGAACGAGGAGTGGAGCGCCGAGCGCGGCCTCGACTGGCACCTGCTGGAGTCGGGCGAGCACCGCGGCGTCCAGCAACTCGTGCGCGATCTCAACCGCGCCTACCGCGGCGAGCCCGCTCTCTTCGAGCGCGACTTCGACCCGGCCGGCTTCCAGTGGCTCGAGATGGACGACGGCGACGGCAACGTGCTCGCCTACCTGCGCCGCTCCGCCGACGGCTCGCGCGTTCTCGCGTGCGTGTGCAACCTCTCGCCCGTCGTGCGCGAGGGCTACCGGCTCGGCTTGCCGCGCAGCGGTCGCTGGTGTGAGCTGCTCAACACCGACGCGGCCGACTACGGCGGATCGGGCGTCGGCAACCGGGGCGCCATCGACGCCGTGCTGCCGGAGTGGCGCGGCCAGCCGCACTCGGCCACGATCACCCTGCCGCCGCTCGCCGTGCTCTGGCTCGTGCCCGAGGGCCAGTGAGCGCAGTGCAGCCCGTGTGGCCCGGCCGCCCGCTCCCGGTCGGCGCAACCTGGGACGGAGCGGGCACGAACTTCTCGCTCTTCTCCCGGCACGCGACGCGCGTCGAGCTGTGCCTGTTCGACGTGGACGGCGGCGGAGAGCGCCGCTTCGACCTCGCCGCGGGTGAGGGCTGGCACTGGCACGGCTACCTGCCCGGCAGCGGGCCGGGCCAGCGCTACGGCTACCGCGTGCACGGCCCCTGGGCGCCGGAGCAGGGCCACCTCTTCAACCCGGCGAAGCTGCTGCTCGACCCGTACGCGCGGGCGATCGACGGGGCGGTGCGCTGGGACGCCGCCCGCGTGTTCGCCTACGACGCGACGACCCTTGCGGCCGACACGCAGGACAGCGCGCCCGCCATGCCGCGCTGCATCGTCGTCGACACCGGCTTCGACTGGGAGGGTGACGAGCGGCCACGCAGCCCGTGGAATCGCACCCTCATCTACGAGCTGCACGTGAAGGGCTTCACGCAGCAGCACCCCGGCGTCCGTCCCGACCTGCGCGGCACCTACGCCGGGCTCGCCTCCGCCGCCGCCGTCGGGCACCTGCGCTCGCTCGGTGTCACCGCCGTCGAGCTGCTGCCCATCCAGCACAGCTCGGACGAGGAGTTCCTGGCTGCGCGCGGCCTCTCGAACTACTGGGGCTACTCGAGCATCGGCTTCCTGGCGCCGCACGCCCGCTACGCCGCGACCGGTAGCGCCGGCGAGCAGGTGCGCGAGTTCAAGGGCATGGTCAAGGCCTTGCACCGGGCAGGCATCGAGGTGATCCTCGACGTCGTCTACAACCACACGGCGGAGGGCGGCCCGCTGGGCCCGTCGCTCAGCTTCCGGGGCATCGACAACGCCAGCTACTACCGGCTCGATCCCCACGACCCTTCGCGCTACGTCGACTTCACCGGCTGCGGCAACACGCTCGACCTGCGCGCGCCCGCGGTGCTGCGCCTGGTGCTCGACTCGCTGCGCCTGTGGGTCGAGGAGTTCCACGTGGACGGCTTCCGCTTCGACCTGGCGCCCGCGCTCGCGCGCGAGGCGGACGGCTTCGATGCGCGCGGCGGCTTCCTGGACGCGGTGCACCAGGATCCCGTGCTGTCGCAGGTGAAGCTGATCGCGGAGCCATGGGATGTGGGCGCGGGCGGCTACCAGGTGGGCGGCTTCCCGGCGCCGTGGGCCGAGTGGAACGACGTCTTCCGCGACGCGGTGCGCGACGTGTGGCGCGGCGCGGGCTCGGTCGCCGCGCTTGCCGATGCCGTCGCCGGGTCGAGCCGCATCTTCGCGCCAGGCGGGCGCGGGCCCAGCTCGTCGATCAATCTCGTAACGGCGCACGACGGCTTCACGCTCGCCGACCTCGTCGCCTACGAGCAGAAGCGCAACGAGGCGAACCAGGAGGGCAATGCCGACGGCACGCCGGTCAACCGCTCCTGGAACTGCGGCGTGGAAGGGCCAACCGCGGATCCGGCGATCCTCGCGCTGCGCGCACGCCAGCAGCGCAACCTGCTGGCGACGCTCCTGCTTGCACAGGGCGTGCCGATGCTCGTCGCCGGCGACGAGCTGGGGCGCACCCAGGGCGGCAACAACAACGCGTGGTGCCAGGACAACGAGACCTCCTGGCTCGACTGGGACATCGACGCTGCGGGCCGCGACCTGCTGGCCTTCACGCGGCGACTGATAGCACTCCGCCAGGCGCACCCTGTCTTCCGCCGGACAACGTTTCTGGACGGCCACGGCCACGGCCACGAGGAGCGCCCGCCCGACGCCTGGTGGTTCCGGCCCGACGGGCAGGCGTTCACCGTGGACGACTGGCACGCGCTGCCTGGTGTCGCGATCGGCCTCTTCCTGCACGGCGAGAAGACGCGCCTCGTGGACGAGCGCGGCCAGCCGCAGCACGACGACTCGTTTCTGCTGCTCGTCAACGCCGACGCCGCGGCCAGCGCGTTCACGTTGCCCCGGGAGCAGCTCGGTCGCGAGTGGGCGGTCGAGCTCTCTACCGCCGACCCGGCGGTCGGGGCAGGTGCCGCCGCGGAGTCGCACCCGCCGGGCGACCGTGTCGTGCTCGAGGGCCGGTCGCTGCTCGTGCTGCGCTGCGTCCGCTAGCGCTCCAGCTCTCAGGAAGCGCTTAGGAAGCCCTTACACCTGCGTTACCCGGGCGTTGCGTTCGAGTGACGGGTGGACCGGAGAGTGTTGGAACCAGCCGGCGCTGAACGATGGCGCCGGGTTTCTTCGGTTCGAAGGAGTTCCATGTCTGCTCGACTCGTACGGACGTCGCTACTCGCGGCAGCACTCTCGGCGCTGATCGCGGTGCCCGTGGCCCTGGCTGCGGGAGCCGAGCGCTCTGCCGGCCCGCTCGCCGGCATGCCCGGCATGCCCGGCATGGCCGACACCAGCACCACCCAGGCACCGCTCCGCGGTGGCCTCCAGGCGTTGCAGAACGCCGGCCCCGTCGGTGGCCCTGGCGCACAGGATCAGCGCGGCGCGGGCGGCGGCCTCGGTCCGCTTGCCAACGCGTTTGCGGTCAGGTGCAGCTTCGTCCGCGAGGCGATGGACGACCCGATCGTCTATCCCGGTCAGTCCGGCAAGTCGCACGATCACACGTTTGTCGGCAACCTCACCATCTTGGCCGACTCGACCAACGCGTCGCTTCTCGCGGGTGACACCACGTGTCGCGACCGCGCCGATCGCTCCGCCTACTGGATGCCGACGCTGATCGTCGCCGGGCGGAACGTCATGCCGCGCGTCGCCTACGCCGTGTATCGCAAGGCGGTTGCTGCGACGGTGGTTGCGTTCCCGGACGGCTTCCGGATGATCGCCGGTGACGCGCACGCGCTGGCGGCGCAGCCGACGAGCGTCGTCGCCTGGTCGTGCGGTCGGGCCACCGCGGGGGCAGCTGTCTCCCAGACTCCGCCGATCTGTGCCGATGCGGGCAGCAACAACCTGCAGGTCCTGGTCACCTTCCCGAGCTGCTGGGACGGCGTATCGCTCGACTCAGCCGATCACACCTCGCACATGGCCTACCCGGTGGCGGGTGCCTGCCCGGCCGGCCACGCCGTCGCCGTGCCCGAGCTGACGCTGAGGTTCAGCTACCCGACAGCGGGCGGCAGCGATGTGAGGCTCGGCTCCGGCGCGAGCATCACCGGCCATGCCGACTTCATGAACGCCTGGAGTCCCGGCACGCTCGCCCGCAAGGTCGCGCGCCGGTTGAACGGCGTCCAGGGCCAGGACGGCCAGAACCAGGGTCAGGGCGTTCAGGGCCCACGCCCGCAGGGCGGCCCCAGCGGTCTGGGTGGCCAGAGCCAGGTCGGCCCCGGCGGTCTGGGCGGTCCGATCCAGGGCGGCCCCGGCAGTCAGGGCGGACAGGGCGGTCAGGGCCCGCGCCCGCAGGCGCCGCCGCAGCGCGGCCAGGGTGGCCCCGGCGGCCAGAACCAGGGTCAGCGCGGCCAGCTCGGTCGCGGTGGCCAGGGCCAGGGCCCGGGGCCGCGCGGCTTCGCCAGCCAGGCCTAGTCGCGGCGCAGCGGTCATCGTCCGGCGGCGCATACGCTGGCCGGACGAT
>CANNRA010000014.1 GCA_947507735.1 Actinomycetota bacterium | reverse complement strand
TGCTGCGCAGCCAGCACGCGCGCACCGTGCGCGCCGATGCCGCCGTGCTCGTCGTGCTCGACACCTCGCGGTCGATGCGGGCCTCGGCGACCCCGGGTGGAACGACGCGCTTCGACCGCGCCGTCGCGGCGGCCACCACGCTGCGTGAGGCACTCCCCGGCGTGCGCGTCGGCCTCGCCTCGCTCACCGACCGCGTGCTGCCCCACCTCTTCCCCAGCGCCGACGAGGAGGCGTTCCTGCGCACCCTCCGCAACGCTGTCGGCATCGAGGCGCCGCCGCCCGGAACCTCCAACGTCACGGCCACCGACCTCGGCCAGCTCGCCTCGCTCGGCACCCAGAGCTACTTCGAGCAGCGCTACCCCCGGCGCGTCGCGGTCGTCATCACGGATGCCGAGACACGCCCCGTCGATGTGACGAAGCTGCGCAGCGCGCTCGCCGCCGCCAGGGTGCAGCTCGTGCTGGTGCGCGACGGGTCGGCCGGCGACCGCGTCTACGGCGAGGACGGCACGATCGAGCCGGGCTACCGCCCCGATCCCGGCAGCGGCGCGACCCTCAGCGGGCTCGCTGCCGAGCTCGGTGCACCCGTGATCGAGACGCCCGACGGTGCTGCCGCAGCACGCGCTGTGACAGCCGCCCTCGGCACCGGCCCGACCGAGCAGGCAGGCCTCCAGGAGGACGCGTTCCGGCTCGCGCCGTGGCTCGCACTGGCGACGTTGCTGCCGTTGCTGGCGCTCTGGCACAGCCGCCGCGCCTAGTTTGAAACGGGCGGTACGCAGCCCACCCTCGCCTCGCTATGCTCCCTCGACGCTGGGGGGCGGGGATGCCTTCCAGTACCGGGAACGCCCCCGGCACGCAGAAAGGAACACCTTGAGACGCCGCATCGCCGCAGTTGCCGTTGCTCTCGTCGCCGCCACCGGCGCCCTCGTCGCAGCCACCGCCTCCAGCGGTGCCGACTCGAAGGGCGACTGGCTCACCTACGGAGGCACCTTCGACCAGAACCGGCACTCGCCGCTGACGTCGATCACGCCCGACAACGTCGCGACCCTGGGGCGCGCGTTCTCGTACAACTACCGCCAGGTCGATGCGCGCATCCCCCCGAACCAGGGTGCGATCCCACTCGTCGTCAACGGTGTCATCTACTCGTCGACCGCCGCCAACCGCGTCTTCGCGATCGACGGCACGACGGGCAAGCTGCTGTGGTGGTTCCGGCCGTCCGACACGGCCGTGTTCCGCAACTTCGGCATCACGGCTAACCGTGGCCTCGCCTACTGCGACAACAAGCTCTTCCTGCTGACGCTCGACATGCGCCTGATCGCGATCAACCCGAGCGACGGCTCGCTGGCGCAGCAGATCAAGATCAGCGATGCCGTGCCGGATGCCGAGCCTCAGTTCGGCTACTCCGAGACGATGGCGCCCATCTGTTACAAGAACAAGGTGATCATCGGCGGGGCCGGCTCCGACTACGGCGTCCGCGGCTTCACGATGGCGTACAACGCGCGTGACCTGACGCCCGCCTGGGCCAATCCTTTCTGGACAATCCCCCCGGAAGGCCAGGACTGGCGCGCCTTCGGCCGCTTCCACGGCGGCGGCACCAACTGGAACCCGCAGACGATCGACGAGGAGACCGACACGGTGTTCATCACCACCGGCTCGCCGTCGCCGATCTACTACGCCGCCCTGCGCCCCGGGCCGAACCCGAAGAGCGACTCGCTGATCGCGCTCGACCTGAACACGGGCAAGCAGAAGTGGTGGCAGCAGCAGCTCGCCGGCGATCAGTGGGGCTACGACACCGCGCAGCCGGCGCTCGTCTACTCGGGCAAGGTCGGCGGCAAGAAGCGCCGCGTCGTCTCGGTGGCGACCAAGGAAGGCGTCTGGTTCGCCTACGACGCCAAGACCGGCGCGCCGATCTACCAGCGCATCAAGCTGATCAGCCGCATCGAGCACCCGTCGCTGAAGCCCGGCGTGCCCGTCACGATCTACCCGGCCTCGCTCGGCGGCGTCAACTACGCGCCGTCATCGTACGACCCGTCGCTGAACTACGTCTTCACGGCGACGCTCGAGTCGGCGGCCGTGCTCGTGCAGAACACGACCTCCAAGAAGATCGACCGTAACCGCGTCCGCGGCGACGTCGACCTCGGCCTCTCCAACGGCGACTTCGGCCAGCTGCTGCAGGGCTGGCACGACTACGGCTCGGTGACGGCAGTCGACGTCAACACCGGCAAGCTCGTCTGGAAGACGAACACGCCGGAGCCGGAGCGCGGCGGCGTCACCACCACGGCCTCGGGCCTCGCCTTCGTCGGCGGCGGCGACGGCGTCCTGCGGGCCTTCGACTCGAAGTCCGGCAAGGTGCTGTGGAGCTTCCAGACCGGCGCCCAGATCGCGGCCGCTCCGGTTCTCTACACCGCGGACGGCACGCAGTATCTGGCTGTCAACGTCGGCGGCACACCGACCTCCTCGAACGGCGGCACCTCGACGTCGCGGCTCGAGGTGTTCAAGCTGGGCGGGACGAAGGAGCAGAGCGCAGCCCCGGCCCTGACCCCGGTGCCCGCCACCACGCTCGCGCCGACGGCGTACCTGTCGCTCGACACGAAGCCGAAGACGGTGCGGATCCAGGTCGTCTCGCAGACGGGCCCCGACGGCACCGGCTACCTCGACGAGCTGACCAAGGGCGGCGCCATCTTCGCGGTGCCGCAGGGCTGGACGGTCAACCTGACGTTCTCCAATCACAGCGCGCAGCCGAGCGGCGCGGTCGTCATCCCGCTCTCGGCCACCGACGGCAGCTCGACGTCGCCGGCCTTCAGCGGCGCGACGACCTCCGCTGCGGTCGCCAACGGCGGCTCTCGCTACTTCTCGTTCACCGCGGCGACGCAGGGCACCTACGCGATCGCCTCCACCGACACGGCGCAGACGAAGGCCGGCCAGTGGGCGACGCTCAAGGTCGTCGCCCCCACCGCGCCGATCACCCTCACGCTGCCTACCGGCGTCTTCACGATCAGGAACCCGGGCTGATGACCACTCGCACACGTCACCTCAGCGGTCTCGCCGCCGTCTCGGCGGTCGCGGCCGCCGGCATCCTCGCGGCCACCGCCACCGGTGCCCGCACCGCCGACCGCGCCTCCTTCTCGCTGCCCCGGGTCTTCCCGGTGCAGCTGTGGAAGGCAACGAGCGAGAATGTCACGCAGGTCACCGGCAAGCTGCTGCTGGGCGGCAAGCCCGTCTCCGGCGCCCAGGTGCGCATCGACCGCTACGTCCTGCCCGGCACGACCGGGTCGGACGGGTCGTTCACCTACGCGCTCGACACGACCCTGCCAGGGCGACACAAGGTCACGGTCGCCGGCAGCGACGGCGCCAAGGTCGCCGGCAAGTCGATCAGCGGCGACCAGAGAAGCGCCCTCCTCGCCACACCGGCGGGAACGCTCGACGTCACGTACGGCCTGACGAACGTCAGATCGGTCAAGCAGGCCGACGGCACGTTCCTGGTCACAGGTCAGGCCGGCTACGCCGACGGCAAGACGCCCCCGCCGCCGGTGACGATCTACACGTACCGCCTGAGCGGGACGATCCTCGACGCGGCAGGCCAGCCGGTCGCCGGGGCCTACGTCTCGACCCGCACGCTCGACCGCAGCTTCTGGACGCTGTCCGAGCCGACCGACCAGGCCGGGCGCTACACGTCGCTGTTCACGGCGTCCGCCGAGCAGCCGGGCAACCCGGTGCCGTTCGACATACGCGTCGCGCAGGGCGAGAACATCTACGAGTACCCCGCCGGGGAGCACGTGACGTTCCAGCGCCTGCAGAGCGCCACGATGGACGTCCAGCTGCCGCCCGCCGGCTTCGCGATCTCGATCCCGGTCGCCCGCTCGTACAAGGGCGCCGTCTACGAGGGCGTCGTCGTGGGTGTGGCCACCGGAGCAAAGGTGATCGATCCGGTCAAGGCAAACTGGCTCGACAAGAGCGGGAACTTCTCGCTCGTCCTGCCGGCCTCCGCCGCGGGCAAGCGCGTCTCGCTGTGGGTGCGCAAGTCCCGCGTGTTCCTCGCCGCCGAGGGCAAGCCGGGCGCCGCGATCGAGAAGGACGTCTGGCCGGCCAAGGTGCCGAACGACGCCGTCCCGAACGTCACCGCGCTGACGCTCGCCAAGTAGCGCAGGCTCCTGCCGCCCCGGCCAGCCGGCTGCCCCGCCTCGTGCGGCGGCGGCGGGCCGGCCGGGGCGGCCGCATTTCCTGGCCGCCTGCGCTAGCGTCTCGCGCAACCCGCGCAGACGACCGCAACAGGAGGAGCCAGGCATGACGAAGACGACAGTGGTGCCGTTCGACGCCGAGGAGTGGGTCGAGGAGAACCCGGGCGTGCGCGCCCAGGCGCGCGAGGACGCAGGCGACCGCTGGGCGATCGTCGAGTACGCCGCAGGCGCCAGCCGCCCCGACTGGTGCGACGTCGCCCACCACATCTACGTGATCAGCGGCGAGATCGAGTACGACCTGAAGTCAGGTGGCAAGGTCGTCGCCCGCGCCGGCCAGGGTCTCTTCCTCGGCACCGACGACGAGCATCGCGGCGCGAACCGCTCGAGCGCCCCGGCGCGGCTCGTCGTGATCGACCTCGGCGCGCACTGAGAACGGCGAGGGGCGCCGCGCGGCGCCCCTCGTTCCAGCCTGCTCTGCCCGCTGCTCGGCGGGCGCCCCGTGCGGCGGGTCAGCCCTTGAGCTTGTCCCAGACGGCGTCGTAGCCGGCGCGCAGGCCCTGCGCGAGCTGCGTGATCTCGGCCTCGGTGATCGTGAGCGGCGGCGAGACGGCGATCGCCTTGAGCAGCGGGCGCGTCACGATATCGCCCTCCTCGCGGATGGCCTTGTACAGCTGGCCCATCGTGGCAGGGTTCGCATCGAGGATCGACTGCTTCACCTCGACGGCTGCCAGCAGGCCGTGGCCGCCACGGATGTCGCCGACGAGCGGATGGTCGCCGAGCTCCGAGATCAGCGCCTGCAGCAGCACGCCCTCGAGCTCCTGGCCGCGGGTGACGAGGCCCTCGCGCTCCAGGATGTCCATGTTGGCGATGCCGGCAGCGCAGCAGGCGGCGTGGCCGGCCCACGTCTGGCCGTGGCGGAACATGTTGCCGCTCTCGTTCCAGAACGGTGCGGCGACGCGCTCGCCGACGATGACGCCGCCGAGCGGCATGTAGCCGGAGGTGACGCCCTTGGCGAACAGGATCATGTCGGGCCGGACGCCGTAGCGCTCGGCCGCGAACCAGTTGCCGACGCGCCCGAAGCCGCAGATCACCGCGTCGATGACGAAGATGATCCCGTGCTGGGCGCAGATCTCGGCGACCTCCTTCACGTAGCCCTCGGGCGCCGGGTAGACGCCGCCGGCACCCATCACGGGCTCGCAGAAGAAGGCGGCGACGTTGTCGGCGCCGAGGCGCGCGATCTCGTCGCGCAGCGCCTGCGCCGAGTTCCACGTCACATTCGAGTTGCCCTCGATCAGCGTGCCGAGGTTCGCGCGGTTCGCCGGGATGCCGCCGATCGACGTCGCGAAGGCGTGCGACCCGTGGTAGGCGTTGGTGCGCGTGATGATGTGCTTGCGCTCGGGCTGGCCCTGCGTGACCCAGAAGTAGCGGATCAGCTTGGTCGCCGTCTCGGTGCCGTCGCCGCCGCCGAGGCCGAAGAAGACGCGGCCGTTGTCCACCGGCGCGAGCGCCGAGAGGCGCTCGGCCAGCTCGAGCGCCGTCGGCACGGCCGTGTCGCCGAAGATCGAGTACGACTCGAGCTTGCACAGCTGCTTGTGCACCGCGTCGGCGATCTCCTGGCGGCCGTGACCGGCATTGGCGTACCAGAGCGAGCCGGAGCCGTCCAGGTAGCGCTTGCCGTTGTCGTCGTAGAGCCAGATCCCCTCGCCGCGCTCGATCACGAACTCGTTGCCGCGAATTGCGGCCATGTCGGAGAACGGATGCCAGAGTTTGGTGTCGCTGCGCGCGGTCATCGCGGAAGTCTCGCGGAGGGCGGGAGGTGGCGCAAGGAACATCTGCCGCGCCTGCACCCCGCAGGCGCGATAGCCTCACGCACGTCGAGAACCGGTGAGCCCAACAAGGAGTGCGAGAGTGGCGAAGCTGCGAGTCGCAGTAGATGTCGGCGGAACCTTCACCGACATCTGCGTGATGAACGAGGAGACCGGGGCGATGGAGATCGCCAAGGTGCCATCAACGCCCAAGGATCCGATCGAGGCGATCATCTCCGGCGTCCGCGACGCCGCGGGCGTCGACCTGCGTGACGTCGTGCTGTTCTCGCACGGCACCACCGTCGCGACGAACGCGCTGATCACCCGCAAGCTGCCGTCGGCCGCGATGGTCGCGACCAGGGGCTTCCGCGACATCATCGAGATCCGCCGCGGCACCAAGTCCGACCTCTGGGACGCCTACAAGGACGTCGCGCCGCCGTACATCCGCCGCCGCGACCGCTTCGAGGTGGCCGAGCGCATCGACTTCGAGGGCAACGTCCTGGAAGGGCTGGACGAGACCGAGGCGCGCCGCATCGCGGGCATCCTGCGCAAGCGCGCGGTCGAGGCCGTCGCCGTCTGCTTCATCAACTCGTACGCCAACCCGGCCAACGAGCTGCGCATGAAGGCGATCCTGGAGGAGGAGCTGCCCGGCGTGGCGATCTCGACCTCCAGCGAGATCCTCCCCGAGATCTTCGAGCACGAGCGGTTCTCGACAACCGTTGCCAATGCCGTGCTCTCCCCGATCATCGGCGGCTACGTGCGGCGCCTCCAGTCGCGGCTCAACGAGGGCGGCTACGAGGGCGACGTGCTGCTCTTCCACTCGGGCGGCGGCGTCATGACCCCGCAGGCCGCCGAGAAGCTCGCCGTGCGTCTCGCCTCGTCCGGCATCGCTGCCGGCGCGATTGCGAGCCGCTGGATCGGCGTGCTGTGCGGCTACCCGAACGCGATCGGTCTCGACATGGGCGGCACCTCCACCGACATCTCGCTGTCGTACCAGGGCGTCGAGCGCACCACCAAGGAGTGGCTCGTCGAGTACGGCTACCCGATCTGCTTCCCGTCGATCGAGGTGCTGACGATCGGCGCCGGCGGCGGCTCGCTAGCCTGGATCGACCCGGCCGGCGCGCTACACAACGGCCCCCAGTCGGCGGGTGCCGACCCCGGCCCCGCCTGCTACCAGCGCGGCAACGAGCAGGCCACGAACACCGACGCGAACGTCGTGCTCGGCCGCCTCGGCGAGTCGCTGATCGGCGGCGCCATGCTGCTCGACCGCGCCGCCGCCGAGCGCTCGGTTGCCGACCTCGGCGCCCAGCTCGGCATGGACACCATCGCTGCCGCGCGCGCCGTGATCCGCGTCGCCAACGCCAACATGGCCGACGCCGTGCGCCTGATCGCGATCCGCCGCGGCTACGACCCGCGCGAGTTCGCGCTCGTCGCGTTCGGCGGGGCCGGCGCGCTGCACGGCGCCGATGTCGCCCGCGAGCTGTCGATCCCCACCGTGCTCGTGCCGCCGAACCCCGGCATCACCGCCGCGCTCGGCTGCCTGCTGGTGGATGTCAAGCACGACCTCAGCGAGATGTACCTCGCCACCGTTGCCGACGCCGACCCGGTGAAGATCGAGCAGGAGTTCGTCCGGCTCGAGGCCGAGGCGCAGACGCTGCTCGCCGACGAGGGCGTGCCGCCGGAGCAGCGCGAGGTGGAGCGCTCGATCGACATGCGCTACCTCGGCCAGTGGCGCTCGCTGGGCGTCGCGGTCGGCTCGCCCGTCGATGTCGAGGCGGCCGTCGCCCGCTTCCATGCCGAGCACGAGCGCGAGTACAGCTACCGCCGCGACGGCGCAGCCATCGAGATCTACCGGCTGAACGTGAAGGCGCTCGGTGTCACGCCGAAGCCCGAGTTCCAGAAGCACGCGAAGACCGGCGTCGCCCCGGTGCCGCGCACGACCCGCCCCGCCTGGTTCGACGGCGACGGCCCTGCGCTCGACACCCCGGTGTTCGACCGCTCGACCATCGCAGCCGGCAGCGTCATCCACGGCCCGGCGATCTTCGAGCAGCTCGACTCGACCGTCGTCGTCCCGCCAGGCTGGCGCGCCGAGGTGGACGAGTGGCTCAACATCCGCATGCACGACGAGGAGGCAGGGAAGTGAGCACCCAGAGCCGTGGCACCACGCTCGACCCCGTCACCTTCGAGGTGCTGAAGAACGCGTTCGTCAACGCGGTCGATCAGATGGGCGAGCAGATCCTCCGCACCTGTCACTCGTTCGTGATCTACGCCCGCGACTTCTCGTCCGCCCTGTGCAACGCCGAGGGCGCGACGATCATGCAGGGCAACCAGGACATCGCCGTGCACGTCGGCACGCTGCACTACACGGCGAAAGCGGTCATCGACGCGTTCGCGGGCGACATCCACCCGGGCGACGTCTTCCTGATCAACGACCCGTACGCGGGCGGCACGCACTTCAACGACGCGCGCATCGTGCGCCCGATCTTCGTTGACGGCGAGATCATCGCCTACTCGCAGAGCTGCGGGCACTGGGCCGACATGGGCGGCAGCGTCCCCGGCTCGTTCGACATCACCGCGCGCGACCACTTCGGCGAGGGCCTGCGCATCACGCCGATCCGCATCTGGGACAAGGGCCGCTACCTCGGCGACATCGTCCGCATGATCGCCTCCAACACGCGCGCGCCCGGCGACATCATCGGCGACCTGCACGCGCAGGCCGAGGCGACCCGCGTCTGCGAGCGCGAGATCCTGCGGCTGGTCGAGAAGTACGGCAAGGACACCGTCCTGACCGCCTTCGACGAGGTGCAGGACTACGTCGAGCGGCTCACCCGACAGCGCATCGCCGAGCTGCCCGACGGCGTCTGGCAGACCGAGGACTACATCGACTTCGACCCCAACGAGGGCGAGGGGCTCGTCCCGATCAAGGTGAAGATGACGATCGAGGGCGACCAGTTGACCTACGACCTCAGCGGGTCGCACGCGTCGGTCGGCACCTTCCTCAACGCGGCGTTCGGCTCGGCCTTCTCGGCCGTGATCGCCGGCACCAAGACCTTCTTCCCCGACGTGCCGCTCAACGCTGGCTTCTACCGCGCGGTGCAGGTCGACCTCGGGCCGGTCGGCTCGGTGGTCAACGCCGCCTGGCCGACCGCCGTGACCGGCTTCTGCGCCGGTCCGCACGAGAAGATCATGAACTCGATCTTCGAGCTGTGGTCGGTGCTCAAGCCCGAGCGCGCCCTCGCCTGCTCGTTCAACCTCGAGTACCTGCTGGTGGGCGGACGCGACGGCCGCACGGCCGAGAAGAACTACTTCATGTGGTACGACTGGATGGCTGGCGGCTGGGGCGGCCGCAACGGCCGCGACGGCTCGAACTGCACCTCGCCGGTGTTCGGCGTCGGCCTGGCGGTGCAGCCGCTCGAGGGCCAGGAGCGCCTGTCCCCGGTGATCACCACCGAGCACTCGATCCTCAAGGACTCCGGCGGGCCCGGGCTCTACCGCGGCGGCTGCGGCGTCCAGAAGGGCGGCACGCTGACCAGGGCCGAAGGCGCCGTCATCTCGTACGCCTGCGACCGCGCACGCAGCGTCGTCTGGGGCATCGGTGGCGGCCTGCCGTCGATCCCGCACGGCGTGTGGCTGAACGGGGAGTTCCTCGGCGCGGTGTTCTCCAACGTCGACGTCAAGCAGGGCGATGTCTTCACGCGGCCGTCGGCCGGCGGCGGCGGCTACGGCGACCCGCTGGCGCGTGACCCGGAGGCGGTCAAGGAGGACGTCGCCGACGACTACGTCTCGATCGAGCGGGCGCTCAAGGACTACGGCGTCAGCATCCGCGAGGTCGACGCCGACCTGGCGCTGTACGAGGTGGATGCGGCAGCGACCGCCGAGGCGCGCGCCGGCATCCGCGCCGCGCGCAAGGGCTGGCTCAGCGAGCCCGCCGAGGGCATTGCCGCTCGCTACCGCGCCGGCGAGCTGGACGCGATGGACTGCCTGCGCCAGCACGGCGTCGTCCTCGACTGGGGCACCGGCGCGCTGTTCCCCAACACGACCGTCACGTTCCGCGAGATGCTGCACCGGCGTGCGGTGCCGCACTGGGCATAGGCGCCGCGGCGCACTCGATCAGACCACGTAGCAGCGAGAGGGAGCGGTAGCGGATGGCACTCAGGATCTCGGTCGACACCGGCGGCACGTTCACCGATGTCGTCGTCGCCGATGAGGAGGGGAACCTGCGGATCGGCAAGGGCCTCACCTCGACCAAGCGCGCCTTCGAGGGGATCCTCGCCGGGCTCGCCCAGGTGGCCGACGAGCTCGGCAGCACGCCTGCCGCCCTGCTCGCCGACGCCGAGGTGTTCACCTACGGCACGACGCGCGCCACCAACGCGATCGTCGAGCACAAGACGGCGAAGACGGCCTTCTTCACCACCGAGGGCTTCCCCGACATCCTGCTGCTGCGCGAGGGCGGCAAGCTCGATCCGTTCAAGCAGATCCCGTACCAGCCCCCGTACGTGCCGCGGCGCCTCACCTACGAGCTGCACGAGCGCATCGACTCCGAGGGCGAGGTCTACATCCCGCTGGACGAGGCGAGCGTCATCGACGCCATCGACCGGGCCCGCCTGGCGGGCGTCGAGGCGATCGCCGTCTGCCTGATCTGGTCGATCGTCAACGCCGCGCACGAGCTGCGCGTGGGCGAGCTGATCGCCAAGCACCTGCCCGGCCTGCCGTTCACCCTGTCGCACCAGCTGAACCCGGTGATCCGC
Source organism: Actinomycetota bacterium (assembly GCA_947507735.1). Taxonomy (GTDB): domain Bacteria; phylum Actinomycetota; class Thermoleophilia; order Gaiellales; family Gaiellaceae; genus CANFDS01. The sequence continues at coordinate 11,567 of CANNRA010000014.1, read as the reverse complement.
GAGTACCGCCGCTCGTCGTCGGCCGCGATCGACGCGTCGCTGAAGCCGCTGATGCAGGACTACCTGCAGACGATGGAGCGCGACCTGCGCGAGGCCGGCTTCGCCGGACACCTGTTCATCACCACCTCGTTCGGCGGCGCCTGGCGCCCCGAGGAGGTCGTCGAGCGCCCCATCTACTCGATCGGCTCCGGCCCGTCGATGGCGCCGGTCGCCGCGCTCACCTACGGCAAGCTGGAGCTGAGCGAGGCCGAGGCGAGCGAGCTGCTGGTGTGCGACACCGGCGGCACGACGTTCGATGTCGGCCTCGTCACCGGCGGCGAGGTCGGCTTCGCCAACGAGACCTGGATCGGCGGGCGCTGGGTCGGCCACATCACGGGCGTGCGCAGCGTCGACGTCAAGTCGATCGGCGCGGGCGGCGGCTCGATCGCCTGGGTCGACGCGGGCGGCCTGCTGCGGGTCGGCCCGGAGAGCGCCGGCTCCGACCCCGGGCCGGCGTGTTACGGCCGCGGCGGCACCCGCGCCACGGTCACCGATGCCGCCGTCGTGCTGGGCTACGTCGACCCGACCTACTTCCTGGGCGGCCGCATGACGCTCGACGCCGCCGCGGCCCGCACCGCCGTCGGCCGCGACGTCGCGGAGCCGCTGAAGATGTCGCTGGAGGAGGCGGCAGCCGCCATCCTCGTGATCGCCAACGAGAACATCGTCGGCGCGATCCGCGAGCTGACGATCGCCCGCGGCATCGACCCGCGCGAGGTGACGCTGGTCGCCGGCGGCGGAGCAGCGGGCCTGAACATCGCGCCGATCGCCCGCGAGCTCGGCTCGAAGCGCGTGCTGATCCCGGCCACCGCGGGCGCCCTCTCGGCCTGTGGCGCGCTCTACGCCGACTTCGTCAGCGAGTTCTCGACCAGCACGTACGCCGAGACGCGCAACCTCGACGCCGAGGCCGTCAACGGCGCCCTCGCCGCTGCAGAGGCGCGCGCCGACCGCTTCCTCTGCTCGCTCGGCGACGTCGACCTGACGGGCAGCCGCAAGGACTTCTTCGTGGAGGCGCGCTACCGCTCGCAGGTCTGGGAGCTCGACGTACCGCTTGCCCGGCCGCGCATCACCGGCCCCGCCGACGTGACCGCGCTCGAGGAGGCCTTCCACCAGGTGCACCAGAAGGTGTTCGCGGTGCACGAGCCCGGCCAGTACGTCGAGTGCCTGGTGTGGAAGACGCGCGCGACGGCCGTCGCGAAGAAGCCGCCGGTGCGGGCGCGTGCCGCCCTCGTCGCGGGTGACGGCAGCGCCTCCACCCCGCCGCCGATCGCCATCGAGCCCGCCTACTTCCGCGAGACCGGCAGCGTGCCAACGCCGCGCTACGACGGCGAGCTGCTGCCCGCCGGCTCGGTCATCGCGGGCCCCGCGGTGATCCGCGAGAAGACGACCACCGTCGTCGTCTACCCGGGCACCACCGCCACCGTCACCTCACTCGGCAACTACTCCCTGGAGATCCAGGCATGAGCTTCGATCCCGTCCTGCTCGCAGTCATCGCGAACCGTCTCGACACGATCGTCCGCGAGATGGAGAACACGCTGCTGCGCTCCGGCCGCAGCGCCGTGCTGAACATGGCGCGCGACTTCAGCTGCGCGATCATCACCGGCGACAACCGCCTGCTGGCCTCCGCCGAGGGCCTGCCCGTGCACGTGATCGGCATGGAGAAGCTGGCCAAGGCCGTCAGCGACCTGCACGACGACATCCGCCCCGGCGACGCGTACCTCCACAACGATCCCTACCTCGGCAACACGCACCCGGCCGACCACGTGATCCTGGTGCCCGTCTTCCACGAGGGGAAGCACCTCTTCACCGCCGCCGCCAAGGCCCACCAGGCCGACACCGGCAACGCGCTGCCCACCACGTACATGCCGTACGCGCGCGACATCTACGAGGAGGGCGGGCTGATCTTCCCGGCCATCCGCGTGCAGCGCGACAACCGCGACGAGGCCGACGTGATCCGCATGTGCAAGCGGCGCATCCGCGTCCCCGACCAGTGGTACGGCGACTACCTGGCGATGGTCGGCTCGGCGCGCATCGGCGAGGCGGGGCTCAGCGACCTGGCCCGGCGCTACGGCAACGACCTGATCGAGCGCTTCGTCGAGGAGTGGTTCGACTACAGCGAGCGGCGCATAGCCCACGTCATCTCGCAGATGCCCGCAGGCACCTTCTTCGGCCACGGCTGCCACGACCCGTTCGGCCCGGCGCCCGACGGCATCCCGATCAACGTCAAGGTCACGGTCGACCCGGTCGCGGGCATGGTCGAGCTCGACCTCACCGACAACATCGACTGCCTGCCTGCCGGCGTCAACGAGTCGGAGACGTGCTCGACCAACAACGTGATGACCGGCATGTTCAACTCGATCGACCCGGACATCCCCCACAACTCGGGGACGTTCCGCCGCGTCAAGGTGCTGCTGCGCGAGAACTGCGTCGTCGGCATCCCGCGCTTCCCCGCGTCGTGCTCGGTCGCCACGACCAACGTCGGCGAACGGCTCGTCGTGACGACGCAGAAGGCGTTCGCCGACGCCTGGGACGGCTACGGCCTCGCCGAGGGCGCCTGCGGCATCGGACCGGCCTTCGCGGTCGTCTCCGGCACCGACTGGCGCAAGGGCGACGACCCGTACGTCAACCAGAAGTTCCTCGGCTCGCAGGGCGGCCCCGCCGGCCCCGAGTACGACGGCTGGATCACCTACGGCAACTCGGTGACCAACGGCCTGATGTTCCGCGACTCCGTCGAGGTGGACGAGCAGAAGTACCCGATCCGCGTCGGCGAAATCCGCGTGCGCGAGGACTCCGAGGGCGCCGGTCGGCGCCGTGGCGCCCCGGGCACGCGCGTCACCTTCGGCCCGAAGCGCAACGAGATGACCGCGGCGTACGTCACCGATGGCTTCGTCTATCCCCCGCGCGGCGTGCGCGGCGGCGGCCCGGCCGCCCCGTCGGTGCCGTTCAAGGTGCTCGTGGACGGCAGCGAGGTGCCGCTGCCCCCGATCTCGGCCGAGCTGATCGCCAGCGGCGAGCTGGTCGGGCACCTGCTGAGCGGCGGCGGCGGCTACGGCGACCCGCTCGACCGCGAGCAGGACATGGTGCGCCTCGACGTCGAGGCCCGCTTCGTCAGCGTCGCCCGCGCCCGCGACATCTACGGGGTCGTCTTCAGCCACGAGGCTGCCGACGGCACCCTGCACATCGACCTGCTCGGAACAGAGGCCAGGCGCGCAGAGCTGCGCGCGGCCAGGAGGACAGCATGAGCACACAGAGCCCGTTCTCGCTCGACGGCAAGGTCGCAGTCGTGACCGGCGCCAGCAAGGGCATGGGCGCCGCCATCGCCGAGGCAATGGCGCTGGCCGGCGCGAGGGTCGCCCTCACCGCCCGCGACCAGGCCGGCCTCGACGCGGTCGCCGGGCGCATCCGCGCCGCGGGCGGCACCGCGCACACGATCGCCTGCGACGTCACTGCGGCCGACGCGCCCGCCCGCATCGTCGACGGCACCGTCGAGGCGCTCGGCGCCCTCGACATCCTCGTCAACAACGCCGGCATCTTCTGGCCGAAGCCGTTCGAGGAGACCTCGCTCGCCGACTTCGATGCGCAGATGAACACCAACGTGCGCGCGCCCTTCGCGATCACGCAGCGGGCGATCCCGCACCTGCGCGGCGGCGGCGTCGTGATCAACCTCACGTCGATCGCCGCCCACGTCGCGTTCCCGAACTCGGCGGCGTACTGCGCCACCAAGGGCGCGCTCGAGCTGATGACGAAGGCGCTCACCACGGAGTTCGCCCCGGCGGGCATCCGCTTCTGCTCGATCGCTCCGGGCAACATCCTGACGCCGATGAACGCGCACCTGATGGCCGACCCCGACTACGCGCAGCTGATGATCGACTCGACCCCGGCCGGTCGCAACGGCGAGGTCTCGGACATCGCCAACGTCGCCGTCTTCCTCGCCTCGCCCGCAGCCGCCTACGTTCACGGCACGGCTCTGCTCGTGGACGGCGGGTGGTGCGCTCGCTAGGGTGCCGTCGTCCAGTCGGTGCGGCGTCGAGCCGGGCCGGAACTCCGGGGGGAGTGGGCGTGTCAAGACTGCACGCCGTGTGCGGCGCAACGGTGTGCCGAGCAGCTGCTTCGCGGGTCAACCACGCCCGTTTCGCTGCAGCCTAGACCGGCCAGAACGAGCGGAGATTCGCGGTTGTTTGAATCGACACACAAGGCGTTTGCACATCGCCGGACGCCGCAGTACCATCGGCGCTCCTACGAGACCACGGCCGCCCGTCGGCCAAAGGTGGAGGTGAGCGAAGCACATGCGTTTTTTCAGCACAACCAGCCGTAAGGCCCGCATCGGCGTCACGGCTCTTGCCGTCGCCGGCGTTGCCCTCGCGGCAACCGTCGGAGCATCTGCAAGCGGGAAGGCCGACACGATCATGATCGGCATCTCCGCCGCGAAGACCGGTGGCCTCGGCCCGTACGACCTGCAGGCCGGCCAGCTCTTCCAGATGCGCATCGAGCAGATCAACGCTGCCGGTGGCGTCCTGGGCAAGAAGCTTGAAGTGCAGTGGATCGACACCAAGTCGGACAAGCCCACGGCCGCGACCAACGCGCAGGAGCTCATCTCCAAGGGCGCCAAGGTCATCATCGGCACCTGCGACTTCGACTTCTCGTTCCCGGCCATCCAGGCTGCCGGTGCCGCCAAGGTTCCGGGCATCGCGTTCTGCGCCTCGTCCCCGAAGGTCGCCACCCCGGCGATCGTCGGCCAGTACGGCGGCTCCTTCGGTCTCGGCTCCGACACCGAGGGTGCCGGCATGGCCGAGTGGCTCCGCGCGAACAAGAAGCAGTTCAAGTCCGCGTACGTGGTCAAGGACCTCTCCCTCGAGTACTCGAAGGCGACGGCCGACTACTTCAAGGCGCGTTGGAAGGAGCTCGGCGGCACCGTCTGCGGCGAGGACACCTTCACCGCCGGTGACAACCTCGACCTCTCGTCGAACATCACCCGCCTGCGCGGCGTCAAGGGCTGCGACGTCATCTTCAACGGCTCGTGGAACCCGTACGGCGCACAGTTCATCCGTGCCGTCCGCGACGCCGGCATCAAGACGCCGATCGCCACGAACGCCTCGGTCAACGGCCTCCCGGTCGTCGAGAACAACCCGGGCCTGAGCGACTTCTACGCCCTCGGGTTCGCCTGCCTCGACACGTACTGCAGCGGCTCCAAGAACCCGCTCGTTGCCAAGATCAACGCGCAGTTCAAGGCCAAGTACGGCCAGCCGATCGGCAACCACTACGCGCTGCCGGGCTACCTGCTCGCCGACGCCGTCGTGGCCGCCATCAAGAAGGCCGGCTCGACCGATGGCACCGCCATCGCCAAGGCCCTGTACGACTCGGGCCTCGTGCTCAACACGTTCGCCGGCAAGGTGGCCTTCACCTCGAAGTGCCATCGCCCGCAGCCCGCGAGCTACACGGTCGAGCAGTACACCAATGGCAAGGACAGGCAGGTCGGCACCGTTGCCGTGAAGTCGATCCCGAACATCGGTGACGGCTCGCCCTGCACCGGCACGCCGGCCCAGGTCAAGTAGTACCGAGCACCAGGAACTGAGAGCGAGAGATCGATGACCGTCGGCGGCACTTCCACCAAAAAACTGGTTGCGGAGCAAATTCGCGTCCACTTCGAAGGTGTCAAGGCCGTCGACGGCATCGATCTCGAGCTTGAGCACGGCCAGATCATGGGCCTGATCGGCCCGAACGGCGCAGGCAAGACGACGTTCATGAACGCCGTCAGCCACTTCGTCGGCCGCACGACGGGGCGCATCATCCTCGACGGCGTCGACGTGACGAAGCTCGCCCCCCACCAGCTCGCAGCGCGCGGTCTCGTCCGGACATTCCAGGACGTCGCGACCTTCCCCGAGCTGACCGTCTTCGAGAACGTCGAGCTCGGCGCGCTCGGCTCCGGCCTGAACCGCCGGAAGGCCCGGCAGCGCGCCTGGGAGCTGATCGAGAGCCTCGATCTCTCCCACCTCGCCGCTCTCCCCTCCTCTGCCCTCCCCCATGGCGACGAGCGCCGCGTCGGCATTGCGCGCGCCGTGGCGGTGAACCCCAAGTACCTGCTGCTGGACGAGCCCGCCGCCGGCCTGGACGACGACGAGAGCCTCCAGCTCGCCGACACAATCGCGAAGATCCGCGATGAGATCGGCTGCGGCGTCCTGCTCGTCGAGCACGACATGCGCATCATCTTCAAGGTCTGCGAGCGCATCCAGGTGATCGACTTCGGCAAGCCGCTCGCCGTGGGCACGCCCGACGAGATCCGCAACAACTCCTCCGTGATCGAGGCCTACCTGGGCGTCAAGGGCGCCGAGACGGCAAAGGGGCACCACAGTGCTTGAGGTCAACGAGCTCTCGGTCAGCTACGGCCGCATCAATGCCGTGCAGGCACTCACGATCAGCGTTGCCGAGGGCGAGTTCGTGGGCCTCGTCGGCCACAACGGCGCCGGCAAGTCGACGACGCTGCTGACGGTCACCGGCACGCTCCGGCCGGCCGGCGGCGACGTCCTCTTCGACGGGAAGAGCATCGTCGGCCTCGCGCCCGACGAGATCCTGCGCCGCGGCATCGCGCTCGTGCCGGAAGGGCGCCGCATCTTCGGCCGCCTCTCCGTGGGCGAGAACCTCAAGATCGGCGCCACGACCCGCAAGGACAAGAAGGGCGTCGAGGAGGACATGCGCAAGATCCTCGACCGCTTCCCCGTGCTGCAGCGCTACTGGAACAAGTCGGGCGCGAAGCTCTCCGGCGGCGAGCAGCAGATGCTCGCGATCGGCCGGGCGCTGCTCTCGCGGCCCAGGCTGCTGTTGCTGGACGAGCCGACGCTCGGCCTCGCCCCGCTGATGGTCGACCGCGTCTTCGAGATCCTCGACGATCTGCACAAGGAAGGCACCACCATCCTGCTCGTCGAGCAGAACGCCGCGCGCACCATCGAGGTCGCCGACCGCACCTACGTGCTGCGCTCCGGCGGCCGGATCCAGTTCCAGGGCACCTCCGAGGAGCTCGCCAAGATGGGCGACTTCGAGACCGCATACATCGGGATGGGCTGATCAGATGATCGTCGGTAGCGCCTCAGTTGTCATCCAGTACATCCTCGACTCCATCGCCAACGGCAGCCTCTACGCGCTGATGGCGCTGTCGCTCTCGCTGCTCTTCGGCGTGATGGGCCTGATGAACTTCGCCTACGGCGAGCTGATCATGAGCGGCGCCTTCACCATGTACTACACCCACAGCTGGGGCCCGGTCGGGATGATCGCGATGACGGTGATCGTCGTCGTCGTGATGAGCCTGCTGATGGAGCTGCTGGCCTTCCGGCCGCTACGCAAGGCGGGGCCCTCCACCCTGCTGATCACCTCGTTCGCGCTCTCGATCGCGCTGCAGAAGCTCGCCTACATGACCACGAATCCGGGCATCCCGAAGACCGTGCGCCCGTACCCGTGGCTGACGCAGCAGTTCGAGGTCTCGGGCGTCCTGATGTCGCGGCTCGAGGTGATCATCTGGGTGATGACAATCGTGCTGCTCGTCGGCATGACGCTGCTGCTGAAGCGCACCGCGCTGGGCATCCAGCTGCGCGCCTCCACCGAGGACTTCCGCATGTCGCAGCTGGTCGGTGTCAAGGCGAACCGCGTCATCTCGTCGGCCTTCGCCATCACCGGCCTGCTCGCCAGCGTCGTCACGGTGCTCTTCATGCTCGGCCACGGCGATGTCCGCCCGAACGTCGGCCAGGGCCCGGTGCTCGTCGCCTTCGTCGGCGGCGTCATCGGCGGACTCGGCTCGCTGCCGGGCGCCGCGCTCGGCGGCTTCGTGCTCGGCCTGGTGCTGAACATCCTCCAGGCGACGCTGCCCCGGTCGCTGCAGGGCCACACAACGATGTTCGCCTTCCTCGGCGTCATCGCGATCCTCGTGCTCCAGCCCGGGGGCATGATCGTCAGCATCAGGAAGCTGCGCCGCAAGCGCGATCAGGCGGCAGCACTCAGCGAGGGAGCACCGTCGTGATCAAGAGTTTCGAGCGCTACGCACGCATCGTCTGGACCCCGTTCTTCCTCTCGATCCTGCTCGTCATCACCTGGGTGGTAGTCGAGCTGAACGGCGACATCTTCTACCAGAACGAGGCGGAAAAGCTCTTCCTGCGCCTGATGATCGTGATCGGCCTGCAGATCTTCTCCGGCAACTCCGGCGTGCTGTCATTCGGGCAGGTGGCGTTCATGGCCGTCGGTGCGTACATGTCGGCGCTGCTGACGATCCCGCTGGAGATCAAGAAGTTCACGTTCCTCTCGATGCCCGAAGTCATGAAGTCGTGGGTCTTCCCCGCGCACCTCAACGAGTGGAACGGGACAACGGGCACGCTGGCCGGCGCCGGCTTCGCCATCCTGTTTGCGGCGGTCTTCGGCATCCCGATCGTCCGACTGATCGGCGTCGCAGCAGGCATCGGCACGATCGCCATCCTCGTCGCGATGAACGTCTTCATCCAGCAGACGAGCTCGATCACGCGCGGCACCTCGACCCAGATCGGCGTGCCGCAGACCACCACGCTCGGCTCGACGGTGATCTGGCTGGTGATCGCGATCGTGATCGCCTACGCGTTCCGCCAGTCGCGGCTCGGCCTGCGCCTGCGCGCCTCCCGCGAGAACGAGCGCGCAGCCAAGTCAGTCGGCGTCAACATCGCGAAGGAGCGCTACCTGGCCTTCGTGCTGTCGGGCTTCATCTGCGGCCTCGGCGGCGCGCTCTACGCGCACTACTTCATCAGCTTCAGCTACCTCGACTTCTACTTCGACCTGACCTTCATCACGATCGCGATGCTGGTCGTCGGCGGCATGGGCTCGGTGTCGGGCGGCGTCATCGGCGCCTACTTCCTCACCTTCATCTACGTCGCGTTCCAGCGGCTCGAGGTGAACGGCCTGTTCGACGGCAAGGCGCCGTCGGGCACCGCCGACCTCGTGCTCGCGCTCGCGCTGCTGCTGACGCTGATCTACCGGCCGAAGGGCATCACCGGCGGCAAGGAGATCCCCTTCCCCACCGACTGGAGCTTCCGCTGGGTGGGTCGCCTGCTCCGGGGCGAGATCCGGCCGAAGGCGCACTCGCTGTCCGAGGGCCTCAAGGTGCTCGGCCTCGACCGGCTGAGCAGCAAGGACAAGGGCCAGCGCTAAGCCCGGCCCGGCCTCGCGGCCGACGAGCTGTGCCAGTCGGCGCTCAGGCGCCGAAGCGGATAACGAGGTTGCCGAACGCGTCGCTGGTGAGCGTCTGCCCGGGATGCACGAGCGTGGTCGTCGTCGGCTCCTCGACCACCAGCGGGCCGGCCAGCAGGACGCCCTGCGGGAGCGCTGCGCGCTCGTAGACCGGCGTGTCGTGGACGCCGTCGACGTCGAAGTCGACGGGGCGGCGAGACTTCGGGGAAGGGGCCGCCGTGGCGGATGAGGCGCCCGGCGTGGCTGCCGTCGGGGCGCCGGCCGGATTCGCGGCAGCGCGTGCCGCCGGCGTCGTCGGCTCCGGGCCGAACGCGGTGACGTGGTAGGTCACGATCTCGACCGGGTCACCGGGCAGCTCAAAGGTGTACTTCTGCAGGTGCGCTGCGTGGAAGTCGCGCTCGACGGCGGCGAGATCGGCCGGGCCGGCCGCGACGGCGACGCGCACCGCGTGCTCCTGGCCGGCGTAGCGCATGTCGGCCGCCCGCTCGAAGGCGACGACGCGCGGCGCGATCCCCTCCTCGACGACGGCGGCAGCAGCCTCGCCCTCGAGCGCGCCGAAGAGGGCGTCGAGGTCGACAGCAGTGGCACCCGGGCCGCCGAGCCGCGCGATGCACGTCTGCACGACGTCAAGGCGCGGCGCGGTCATGCTCATCCCCCACGCCGAGAACACGCCGGAGTGCGGCGGCACGATGACGGCGCGCACCTGCAGCTCGGCGCCGAGCGCCGCGGCGTGCATCGCGCCACCACCGCCACCGACCACGAGCACGAAGTCACGCGGGTCGTGGCCGCGGCGCACCGACACGAGCTTGAGCGCGTTGATCATGTTGGCGTTGACGAGACGGATGATCCCGTTGGCGAGCGCCGCGGGCGACAGGCCAAGCGGGGCGCCGAGCTCGGCGAGGGCGCGCTCCGAGGCCTCGCGTGACACGGAGAGGGCGCCGCCCAGGAAGTAGTCGGGGTCGAGCACACCGGCGACGAGCTTCGCGTCGGTGACGGTGGGGCGCGTGCCGCCGCGCTCGTAGCAGGCAGGCCCGGGATCGGCGCCCGCGCTCTGCGGGCCGACGCGGATCGCGCCGCCGGCATCGGCCCAGGCGATCGAGCCGCCGCCTGCCCCGATCTCGACGATGTCCACGACCGGCACCATCACCGGGTAGCCGGCGTAGTCGGGCCGCCAGTCGATGCGGTACTCGGTGGTGGTCGCGACCTGGCCGTCGAGGATCAGCGAGCACTTCGCTGTCGTGCCACCGATGTCGAGGTAGATGACGTTCGGCTCGCCGATGCGGGCGCCGATGCGCGCCGCGCCGACGATGCCGGCGGCAGGGCCGCTCTCGACCATCGTGATCGGGCGCGCGCGGGCAGCGGCGAGCGAGGCAGTGCCGGCGTTGGAGAGCATCAGGTGCAGCGGCCGCTCGAGGCCGCCGGCGGCCAGCCGCTGCTGCAGCTCGTCGAGGTAGCGCTCGACGCGCGGCTGCACGTAGGCGTTGAGGACGGCGGTGGACGAGCGCTCGAACTCGCGCCACTCGCGCGTCACATCCGAGGAGAGGGTGACCGGCACGCCGGGCAGCAGCTCGGCCAGGCGGGCACCGACGGCGCGCTCGTGCGCGGGATGCGCGTAGCCGTGCAGGAAGCAGACGGCGACCGCCTCGATGCCGGCGGCCCGGCAGGCCGCGGCGACCGGGTCGACGTCGGCGAGCTGGAGCGGCGCAACGACGGTGCCGTGACGGTCGACGCGCTCACGGATCTCGAAGCGGTGACGGCGCGGCACGAACGGCTCCGGCTTGCGCGACACGAGGTTGTACATGTCCGGGCGATTGCCGCGGCCGATCTCGAGGACGTCCCGGAAGCCCGCCGTGGTGACGAGCGCCGTGCGGGCGCCGTTGCGCTCGGTGAGGGCGTTGATGACGACCGTCGTGCCGTGCACGAACTCGGTGACGTCGGCGAGCGAGACCTCGGCGCGGGCAACCGCATCGAGCACGCCCTGCGCCAGGTCGCGCGGCGTCGTGGACGCCTTGGCGATGCCCAGCTCGCCCGTCACCTCGTCGATCCAGACGAGGTCGGTGAAGGTGCCGCCGATATCGGTTGCGACGCGCAGGGAGCGGGCGCCGGGGGCGCCGCCGGCAGGAGCGTCGGCGCTCACGCCTGCACCTCCCCGCCTGCGACACGCAGGGCCGCGGTCGCGGCCTCGTCCAGGGCGAGCGTGGCCGGATCGAGCACGACGCCGTACTCGGCGCGGGCGGCGGCCGCTTCGATGTAGCCATCGAGCACGTCCTCGCGCACGCGCCACGGCTCGCGCTGGAACGGGTCGCCCCAGCCGCCGCCGGTGCCCGTGGTCGAGC
>CANNRA010000013.1 GCA_947507735.1 Actinomycetota bacterium | reverse complement strand
GGCGGCGACCATCGCGGTGACGATGCCGGCGAGGATCGCACCCGGGAGGCCGAGGAAGAGGAAGACGACGCGTGCATAGAGGCTGTCGGAGCGTGCCTTCGCCAGCGCGTGCGCGAGGTTGTTGCCGACGACCCCGGTGCCCTGGAGCTGTACCTCGAGATTCCGGCCGAGCCCGCCTGCACGAATGTAGGCGCTCGTCGGGTCACGCGGCAGTGCCGAGTGGTCGGTCGTGGCGTGAATCTGGGTACGCACGAGATCGGGCCGCGCTGCCGCCAGAGGCCCGAACACCTGTGTCCAGCGTGCGAGCGGGAGCAACAGCACGTTGTCGGGCGGAGGCGGCTGCTTCGCGCCAGGAGGCGCGCCGACTGTCTGGAAAAGTGCGTCCGCTGCAGGCAGGTCGATGACCCCGTCAATCTGGACGCTCACATCGGGCAGGCCGGTGCGTTGAATCGCGACGCGGTCGCCGACCGTGACGGCGAGATTGGCGGCGAGCTGCTGGGTTATCAGGACGCCACTGCGCGCGCCGATCAGCTGAGTGAACTCGTCGGGGTACGTCGCGCGATAGTTCTCGGGGATGCCGAGCACGACGCCGGGGCCTGCACTGCTGGCGGCGCCGTTCGCGCTCGCCGTATAGCCGGCGGCCGAGCCGTAGCCGACCGGCAGGGCGGCCTTCACCGACGGGAAGGCCCGAACCGCGGCGAGCAGTGCGCTCGGAGACGTGCCGGCCTTCCCCTCGACCTGCCAATCGAGCGGGACGTGCGAGATTGCCCGCTCGGTCATGGCGGCCGTCGAACCGGACAGGAACGAGCCGATCGTGGAGAGCAGGGCGACGGCGACGGCGACGCCGGCGGCGGCGCCGACGAGTCGTGAGCGGCGGTGGGCGACAAGCCCGGTAACCCAGGAGGCGGAGAGTCTCATGACGTCAAATCCGTGGTGTCGAGGATGCCGTCGGCGACCGACCAGCGCGTCGGGAACCGCGCTGCGATCGCGTGATCGTGGGTGGAGATGACGAGCGCCGCTCCGGCAGCGTCTGCCGCCTGGAAGAGGACGTCGATCGTCCGGGAGGCATTCTCGCTGTCGAGCTGGCTCGTGGGCTCGTCGGCAAGGATCAGCACGGGCTTCGATGCCAGTACGCGTGCGACAGCGACGCGCTGCGCCTGTCCTCCTGAGATCTCCTCCGGCAGCTTCTCCGCGAGCTCGCTCAGGCTGAGCCGCGCCAGGGCGTCGCGAGCCTCGCCGAGAGCATTGGCTGCGCCGACTCCTGCGAGCTGGCGCGGGAGCGCCACGTTCTCGATGACGCTCAGCGCGGGCAGCAGGCTCGGGCCCTGGAACACCATCGCGAGCGGGCCGGGACGTAGCGCCGCCCGTGGTCCGATCGCCGGCCACGAGACGATTCCTGCGGTCGGGTCGTCGAGACCGGCGAGCAGATGCAGGAGCGTGCTCTTGCCGGAACCGGACGGGCCTGTGATCGCGATGCGCGCACCAGGGGCAATCTCGCAGTCGGTCGGACGTAACGCGATGGTCGCCGCGGCGCCCGAGCCGTACGTCTTCTCCACACGCTCGCAGTGGACGAGCGACGTCACGCCGCCACCCGTCCGTCGACGAGACGCACGACGCGATCGGTCGCGGCGGCAACTGCCGGATTGTGTGTCACCACGACCACGGCGGCGCCGGCCTTAGCTGTCGTGCGTAGGAGCTCGATCAACTGCTCGGCCGTGTGTGCGTCGACCTCCCCGGTCGGCTCGTCGGCCAGAACGACCGGCGGGTTGTTCGCGAGCGCGACAGCCAGCCCGGCCCGGGCGCTCTCGCCTCCGCTCAGCGTCCGAGGGAAGGCACCGGCGCGAGCCGAGAGGCCGACGCTCGCGACGATCGCCGCGGCTGCGGTCGAGCTCGGACTGCCGGAGAGTCGCTGAGCAAGGAGGACGTTTCCCTGCACGCTCAGATGCTGGACAAGGTTGGCGCTCTGGAAGAGCATCCCGATCGACCGACCACGCAGGCGAGTGCGTTCCTGCTCGGTACGTCGGGAGAGCGCAAGGCCCTCGATCCTGACCATGCCGCCGTCCGGCTCGTCAAGGCCGGCGAGGCAGGCCAGGAGGGTCGACTTTCCGGAGCCTGACGGTCCGGTGATAGCGACCAGCTCACCACGGTCCACCGACAGCGAGACGCCACGGAGCGCGAGCGTCTCATCGTCGCCGGCATGGTAGAACCGATAGAGGTCGCGTGCTTCGAGCGCGACGGTCATCGCGTCCATGTGAACGAGTCGGTCACGAGCTTCCACGGGTCAACATTGTCCGAGCCCCGGGGTGCCGCGAGGGTGAGCGTGACGAGCTTTCCAGCACGCCAGAACTCGTAGCGCTGGACGTCGTCGGTGACGGACTTCCCTGTCACCGGATTCGGGGCGCTTGTGGCGCGGTAGGAGATGAGCAGCGCGTTGCCTGCTTTGCGGCGTACGACTGTGACCTTCGCTCCACTGAACCCCTTCACCGAGCGAGCGAGGCGGGGCAGCTCACTCCGAGCGATGGAGTCGAGCGTCGGTGCTTTGGCTGCCGAACTCACCGCAGCGTCGATCGAGTTGTACTTGTCGGAGAAGCGCACCGCCGTTCCGGTCACCGTGCGCTGCCAGCCCTCGGGCACCTGGACCGAGTAGGCAGTGGAGCGGTAGGTGACAAACGCCTGGTTGTCGGGAATGTCGCCAGGCGGGTTGGCGGCGGCCCCGGCTAGGGCCGGAACGGCGACCGCGAGAGCGACGGCGCTGACGGCCGCGACGAGTGTGCGAAGAGAGGTTGAGCGCATGCCTCGAAGCTACGGGAGGCGCGCTGACAGTCGCCTGAACGTCAACGGTCGAGGGCGGCGGAGCGCGATCTCCAGAGCAGCACGGCGACGAAGCCCACCGCCGCGGTGCCAACGATCGCCACCCACGCGACACTCGCTGACGGCACCAGCATCATCGGCAGAACTCCATCTGTCCAGCCGCGCTTGACGATCTGTTCGAGCCAGAAGTCCTGGATGGCGTTCGCCGCGCCGTAGACGAAGAGAAACGAGAGATACGCACCGAGTACGAGGCGGAAGCGTCGGTGGCGCATTCTTGCCAGGGCCCGTGAGAGCATCAACGAAGCGAGCACGAGCAGCACACCGTCCATGCCGTGATGATGTCCGTCGTGGACAGCTGGATGGAGCCCCGAAACGCCGGGCTGCCGAGCAAGCGCGTCCGTCTGAAAGAGCATGCTGATCGCCGGGAGCCGATCGAGGGAGAGGCCAAGATCTGCTGCCATCCAGGGCAGCGCACCGACGAGGAATGTCGCGGCAACCACGGTTCGCAGCCGATCGCCCGGCCGTCCGGGCCGGAGCGAACCTCTCCCTGCCGCGCGTGCCGCCGAGAGCGTGAGCAGCAGTCCGACCGCGACGCCGACCGCAGCAAGGGCTCGGGCGGCCGGCGCATCGAGGCCGGCCTCGTCGAGGGCTCCAGGCCACGCGACTGCGGCGGCGAGCATGACCCCTGCGGCCGCCCCGATCAGGATCGAGCGTCGCGGGACACGGTCGACGACGACCCCGACGACTGCTACGACGATCGGGCCTACAGGAAAGCCGACATACGCGAGCAACCTGCTCACACCGGCACCGAGCCCGCCGCTCCGAACGTGGTACAGCTCCCGCACCGGGATGCGAGTGTAGGTGACGAAGATCTCGATGCCGACGACGGAAAGCAATGCCCAGACGGCGAGCGACTCGGCGCTGCCGCCACGATCTGCCGGTGTCACGCCACCAATCACGACCGCGGCAAGCTGATCCAGGCGTCGGCCCCACCCGTCGCGGAGGTCGCGGCGTGGGCCGAGCCTCCGTGGGCACGTGCCACGACATCGACGATCGCGAGACCGAGGCCGGCCCCGCCACCACCCCTGTCCTCGTCTGCGCGGCTGAACCGGTCGAACGCTCGGGGCAGGAAGCCGTCCGGGAAGCCTGGCCCCTCGTCTCGGACATGAAGCTCGACCGACTGGTCGCCCGCGATCGAACTCAGGTGAATGGCGCCCCGCCCGTGCCGGAATGCATTCTCGACGAGGTTCGCGATCGCCTGCTCGAGGCGGAGGCGGTCACCGATAAACGTGAGTCCGGCGGCGGCAGCGAGATCGATCGACCGATCCGCTTGGGCCGCCCGGAGGGCGTAGCGATCAACGACGCCCTGCAAGATCGCCCGGGCATCGACCGGTTCTGCGCGAAGCGGCAGCTGCCCCTGGTCCGACCGGGCGAGTACCAGCAGATCCTCCGTAAGTTGCACGAGCCGGTCGGTCTCGTCGGCGGCCGAGCGGAGCGCACTCTCGATCTCGGCTGGGGTGCGGGTACGCCGCAATGCCAGCTCGAGCTCGATCTTGAGGAGAGCGAGCGGCGTCCTCAGCTCGTGGCTGGCGTCGGCGACGAAGCTCCGCTCCCGCTCGAGCGCAGTCTCGAGGCGGGCGAGCATCTCGTTCAGCGTCGTGCCGAGCCGTTGAATCTCGTCTCGTGCAGCGGGCACGGGGAGGCGTTGCCCGGGTGCGCTTGCCGAGATCGCGCCGGCACGGGCGCGCATCCTCTCCACCGGCCGGAGCGCGGAGCCTGTCAGCGCGTAGCCTGCGAGCAAGGCCACGAGCAGCGCCGCTGGACCGCCGATCAGCATCTGGCTGAGCAGTCCCTGGAGTGCGGCATCGCGAGCCTCCAGCGATGCGCCGACCACGACGACAAGGCTTCGACCTTGTGCGTGAACCGGGGTGGCGAGGAGCCGCGAGGGACTGTCGATGCCCGGCAACGGCCCGTGCTCGAGCAGCGTCGTCCGCCGCAAGGCGCGTGCGAGCGCAGATGCGTCGAGCAGCCGCCCACGGCCGAGCTGCGGTGTGGTGTCGACGACTGTGCCGTCGCTGGCGATCACCTGCGCGAAGCTCTCGCCGCGCTCGGCGAGCGCGGTCGGCCGTCCTTCGCTGAGTCCGGCATCCGCCTGTCCGATCAGCGCCGCCACATCGTCGGCGCGCGAGCGGAGGCCGGCATTGAGCGTCTGGTCGAGCGCCGATTCGAGCCGGACGTATACGAAGAAGCCGGTCGCTCCGAGGACGACCGCCATCGCAACAGCGAACGCAAGGGTCAGTCGAATGCGGATCGGTGTCCGGTCGACGACCGCGATCACGCACCACCGTCCTTGCGCAGCCGGTACCCAGAGCCGCGAACCGTCTCGATCGAGTCAATGCCGAAGGGCCGGTCAATCTTCTCGCGGAGGTAGCGAATGTAGACGTCAACGATGTTCGAGCGGTTCTCGTAGCTCTGATCCCAGCAATGCTCCAGCAGATCGAAGCGCGAGACGATCTGTCCCGAACGCCGGAGCAGCGCCTCGAGCAATGCGAACTCCTTCGTGGACAGCTCGATCTCGACTGCTCCGCGCCAGGTCTGGCGTGACTTCGGGTCGAGTCGAAGGCTGCCTGCGGTGAGCAGCACAGGCTGCTCGATCGGTCCGCGCCGGACAAGAGCCCTCAATCGCGCAAGGAGCTCGTCAAACGAGAACGGCTTGGTCAGGTAGTCGTCTGCGCCGGTGTCGAGCCCTGCGATCCGATCCTCCACGGCGTCACGCGCCGTCAGCATCAAGACCGGAGATGACACGCCGCTCTCGCGCAACCGGCGACACGCGTTGAAGCCGTCGATCCCGGGCAACATGACATCCAAGATGATCACGTCGTAGTCGGTGGCGCCTGCCATCCACGCTGCTTCCTCACCGTCCTTGGCGATGTCCGCGGCATATCCGTCCTCGGTAAGGCCACGGCGGATCAATGCCGCCAGCTTCGCATCGTCCTCGACTATGAGAACGCGCACCGCTACGCGTCGTACGCCGTAGATAGCAGCGTTGGGTCAATGGGATCGACGTGAACGGACACACACGGAGGAAGCCAGCCGACGATGAGATGAGGATGAGTGACGTCCGCGGCATAGCCCTTCCGTTTCATCGAACGATTCCCGGGGGAGGCTCGGCACTCAACTCGATGAGGTGCAGGCGCACCAGCGCCAGCGGCAGGAGGGCCGTGTCGTGGAACTCGTGGCTGTGCTGCCAGGATCCGACCACTTCCGTGACGGTCGCGCTCGGATGCAACCGCTTGATCAAGCGGACCAGACGACCCGATTCGTCGTTCTGATTCGTGACGATCCGATCGCGAGTGCTCCACCAGATCTGGATCGGCACTCCCGAGCGTGCAATCGCCGGCGCCCAGGCGACCGGACTGCGGTCGGCATACGCGGCGGCGGCCGTCGCTGGCGTCCCCCCGATCTCCGTGCGCGCCAGCGCCTGCAACCCTTTGCCATTACGGAGTTGCGGAAACGCTCTGTATCGCGCTGCCATGTCGGTGGCAGAGTCGAGGGCGATCGCGCCTGCGAACTGTTCCGGGTGTCGCGCGACGAGCATCAGCGTCTCCTGCCCGCCCATGCTGCTTCCGACGGCGTACACCCGCCTCCGATCGATGCGGAGCCACGGCACGGCGGCGGTGACGATGTCGGGCATGCGTGCGAGATCGTCGATCTGCCCCTTCCAGCCCCAGGAGTAGAGCCGTAGTCGACGCCCCTGTCCTTCCGGGCTGACGAGTGCGAACGGGCCGTAGGCAGGCAGCGACCGCCAGAAATGGAGGTTCGCGAGCGCCGGAACGCCACGCCCGTGCGGCGAGATGACCAGCGGCAGCACCGGATGTCGCGTCGGCCCGTACCAGCGAGGCAGCACGAGGAACGCCGTCCGTCGCGAGCCGTCACTCGCAACGTAGGGAACTGCCAATCTGCGGACGAGCGAGGGCCCCTCACCGAGCAGATCCGAATACGAGCGTCGGAATGTTCCGAGATTGCCTCGCTCGTCGATCCCTCGAATCAGACGTGGCTGAGGCGGAGATGTGTCGGAGGAGAAGTTGAGAGCCGCGCCGATCACGATCCCCGCGGTCGCTGCGGCCAGCGTGACGATCACCGTGAGTCGTCTGCGTACGCGCCGGTTCACCGTTCCTCTTTCCCCTCTTCCGGCGTCGAGCTTGCGGACGTACCGGGCAGATACCGCCGCCAACGTGTGCGATCGATTGCCGATTCTCCGTGCAACCAGCTGAACACCACCTGAACGCCGTCGCCGGCCGCTGCCCCTTTCATCTCCAACTCACAGTGCGGCCGTAGCTTCGGCCATGCACCGCAGTCAACTCGACCTGTAGGAGGAACACCAGATGCGCAAGAACATCTTCAAGCTCGGCGCCGGACTCGCGGCAGTGTCTGCTCTCGCACTCGGCGGCTCGGCACTTGCCTCGGCTGGCCACACCTCAACGCCGACGCCCCCGCCCGCAGCAGCCGTACCGGCCACACTGACACCGGCCACGCAGAGCACCGACGCGGAAGTCAAGGACTCCGCCGGACAGCTCGGATCCGGCGCCGATACCGACGCGATCCAGGATCAGGCCGGCCTCGACACCGCGACCGGCGCCGCCGACAGCGAGTCCAAGGACGCCGTCGAGCCCGCAAGCTCCGCCGCCGAGAAGGCCGACGGCATCGATGCAACCGGCACGGATGCCGTGGACAGCGCCAGCGAGTCGTCGACTGAGGTCGCCGGCAACGATGGCCCGGGCGGTCATGCTGACGAGCCCGGCAACCCGAACGCCGACCACCAGGCCGTCGGTAACGAGTAACACTCGTCGCAACCTCCCACGAGATCGTCGGCGAAGTAGTGGCCCCGGGGGGTTCCCGGGGCCACACGGCGTTCTCGGTTTCGATTGAGGCACGAAGGCTCGAGTGCGCAGGTCACGTTTCCGATCCGCCACTTGACCGAGCGACGGCGACATGCCCTCGAACACCGTCAGCGTCCGAGGATGAAGCGCGCTCGTTCGACTCGAAGCATCTCGTAGGGGGGCATGCACCGGACGGTCATCGCGATGCACGCATTCGCGATCTTGATCCTCTTCGTTGATGGAGCCACGCCATGACGTGCAACATGGCCACGGTCGACCGGCTGCTCCGGGCAATCCTCGTCGCACCCTCCCTGCTCGGCGTCGCCTATGGGTTCGGTTCCGCCACCGAAGGCTGGATCGTCCTCATCGCCCTCGCCGCAGTCATGCTCGCGACCGCTGCCGTCGGCTCGTGCTCCATTCAAAGGCTCGCGCCTATCGAAGCCCGGCACCAGCGCCGCTCGACTATGAAGGCCGGCACTTCGGCGCACAGATGGCGAGGGAAGGCGATTGCCGAAGGCACGGACGAGATGTCGTCGTTGCCCGCTCAAACTTCGCAGGGTGATCGCCGCAACCGATGTAAGGGCGCTGAGGGAGCGACCGACTCAAGCTGATCAGACGGTAATGGCGAGCCGCACAGCAAGCGCCATCAGCGACACCGCGAGCAGACGCTGGATCAGAGGCCCGCTCAGGCGGAGCGAGACGCGCGCGCCCATCTGCGCACCGCCGATGACGCCAGCCGAGAGAGCAAGCGTCCTGCGTAAGCCATGCCCCACGTGGTAGCTCCCCTGGATGGCATGGGTGGCCGCGCCCGCCCCGCTCGTGAATACGAGCACGAAGTGCGATGTGGCCGTCGCGATGTGAACCGGGAAGCCAAGCGCCTGAACGAGGATCGGTACGTGAATGATGCCGCCGCCTAAACCGAGGAAGCTTGAGACGAAGCCGACGATGACGCTCAGCAGCGCGCCTCGCACCAGAGGCACCCGATAGCCGAACTCGGCTCCTCGCGCATCGACGAGCAGGCGCGGAGTGCCCCGCACGCTCGGCCGTGGAGCCTTACGGCGGCTGCCGGAAAGAAGCCAGGCGGCCATCAGGAGAAGCAGTCCAGCCATGATGCCGTCGAACGCACTTCGTGGCACATGGCCTACAACAAGGGCGCCTGCGACTGCTCCAGGCAACGTCGCGCTGGCGAAGACGAGCCCGCTGTGAAAGTCGATGCGCCGCTGGCGTGCGTAGGCGATTGAGCCGGACGCCGCATTGAAGAACACGACACCGATGCTGATCGCCGTTATCGTCTGGGCGGACTCGTGCGGGTAGAGGATGAGCAGGACGGGCGTGAGGATGAAGCCCCCACCAGCGCCGACGAGCGTCCCGAACACGCCGACGCCAAAGCCGAGCGCGACGAGGAGCGCCGCAGTCGTCGCTGTGAATGACGCCATGACGGATTTCTAGTCACCTTGATGGTGAAAATGTGGTGGAGGTTGAGGCCCTTGCCCAAGCCGGACGATGACATCGCCGCTCATTGCCGAAGATCATCGCCGACGAGTGAGGCTCATAGTCGAACGCCGCGACGGCCGATGCAAGAAGGTATGAACAGGTGTTCATGCTATTTTGACGGCATGGGTCACGGCCTTCATGGACACACCCGCAGCGGGAATCTCGACGCGCACACGGCGCGGCAGGTTGCCGACACGATGCAAGCCCTGGCGACGCCCAGCCGCGTGCTGATCCTCGGACGGCTGCGCAGCTCGGCGTGCTCTGTCGGTGAGCTTGCTGCTGCGATCGGGATGGAGCAGTCTGCGGTGTCGCACCAGCTCCGCCTCCTCCGCCAGCTCGGTCTCGTGATCGGCGAGCGGCACGGTCGCCAGGTCGTCTACGCGCTGCACGACTCGCATGTCGCCGACCTGCTCGACCAGGCTGTCGCGCATGTCGAGCACGTCCGGCTGGGCTATGCCGAGCCGATCCGGCGCACCGCGACGTGAGCGCCCGTCCCCCGAAGAGGCTCGTCGTCCGCATGGGCGGCGCCCATGGCCACGACCACGGCGACGATCATGACCACGATCACCCGCAGCACGACCACCCCCACGCCGACCATGGGCACAATCGCCACGGCGACGGTGCGCACGGCCACACGCACGGTCTGGTCGACCGGTCGATCGTCAGCTCGCGCGCCGGATTGCGCGCGGTTCTGCAGAGCCTCGCGGTGCTCGCTGCGACCGCGTGCGCGCAGGCCGGCGTCTATGCGCTGTCAGGGTCGGTCGCGCTGCTCGCCGACCTGATCCACAACGCCGGCGACGCCTTGACGGCCGTACCGCTCGGGATCGCCTTCCTGCTCCGCTCCTTCCGCGCCGAGAAGCGCGCAGGGCTCATGGTGGTGCTCGCCATCTTCGTCTCGGCCGGCGTCGCCCTGTACGAGACGATCAACCGGCTCGTCGACCCGCAGCCGCTCTCGCACCTCTGGGCGCTCGCTGCGGCCGGCGTCGTCGGCTTCGCCGGCAACGAGCTCGCTGCCCGTATCCGGCTGCGCGCAGGCCGCAGGCTGTCGAGCCCCGCCCTCGTCGCGGACGGCAACCATGCCCGGGTCGACGGCTTCGTCTCGCTGGGTGTCATCGGCAGCGCGCTCGTCGTCGCCCTCGGGTTCCGGCTCGGCGACCCGCTCGTCGGCCTGGCGATCACGCTGGTCATCCTCAAGATCACCTGGGACTCCTGGCGCACGATCTCGACCACCGAGCCCGGCGTCGTGGCCGCGACGGGCGACGCGGCCACGACGGGCGACGGAACCTGAACACGACCTGACAGCGTGCTGCCGACGACCACCGCGCCGGCACTGCGCTACTACGATCGGGCTGATGCTCGTCGGCTCAGTCACCGCCTCGATCGTGTCGCTCATCGGCAGCCACGGCGTATACGCGGTGTTCGTCCTGATGGCGATCGACGCCGTGTTTCCGGCCGCCAGCGAGGTCGTGCTGCTCTATGCCGGCGCGCTCGCAGCAGGCGCGTTCCCGGCGCAGCACGTCTCGCTCTTCGGCGCGCAGGTCGGACCCGGGCCAGGGGCTCTCATCGTCATGGGATCGGCGGCGACTATCGGGTACCTGCTCGGGGCGCTCGCAGGGTGGGCGGTCGGGCGCTTCGGCGGCCGCCCGTTCCTCGAGCGGCACGGGCGCTGGCTGCACCTTGGCCCGTCGCGCGTCGACAACGCCGAGCGGTGGTTCGACCGGTGGGGCCTGGCAGCAGTGCTCGTCGGCCGCGTCGCTCCGGTGATCCGATCGTTCGTATCGATCCCGGCCGGGGTCTTCGGCTATCCGCTCACCCCGTACACCGTCCTCACCCTCGTCGGCTCCGCGATCTGGTCGTTTGCACTCGCAGGCGCGGGCTACGCCATCGGCACGAGCTGGGAGACGGCACACAGCCACTTCCGATCATTCGACTACGCAGTTCTCGCCCTGGTCGTCGGGAGCGCGCTCTGGATCGGCCTCCGTCGCCGCTCCGCACGATCTCGCGCCGTCGGCCGACGGTGACGTACGTCGCCTTCGGAGCATCGCCCGACCGGAGGGGAAAGCGTTGCTGCTGAGGTGGGGGCCGCGGCGCGAGCTGGCCGGCGTAACCCTTGTCACAGCGCTCGTCGCACTCCTCCTCGTCGCTCTCGGCCCAGCCCCCGGCGACGCTCCCGCCCACCTGTACCGAACGCTGCTCGTCCACGACGGCGCGCTGCTCTGGGACAACCTCTGGTATGCGGGGAACTACCCGCTCGCCTCGTACAGCCTCCTCTACTACCTGCCCGCAGTCGTCGTCGGGAACCTGCCGCTCGTCGTCGCAGCAGCAGTCGCATCGACGGTGCTGTTCTGCTCGATCGCCCGGCGAGAGTGGGGCGACGCGGCGCTGTGGCCGTGCCGCGCCTTCGGCGTCCTCGCCGCCGCGCCGGTCTTCACGGGGCTCTACAGCTACTCGCTGGGCTTCACGGCGATGCTGGCCGCGCTGCGCGCGATCCAGGCCGGCAGGTTGTGGCTGGCGCTCCCGCTCGCCGCGCTCACCTTCGGCTTCAGCCCTCTCGCCTTCGTGTTCCTCTGCCTGATCCTCGCAGCGATCGTCATCTCGCGACGGCGTATCTCCTCGCGATCGCTCGTCGTCGGCGCTGGCGTCGCGACGACCGGGGCGTTCGGCCTCGTGGTGATGATCGCCTTCCCGACCGGCGGCGTCTACTCGTTCCACCCGGTCGACCTCGGCGCTGTGATCCTGACCTGCACGCTCGGCGCACTGCTTGCCCGGAAGACGCCACGTGCTCGGCCCATCTTCTGGTTCTTCCTGTTGTGGGTGGCCGTCTCGATCGTGTGCTTCGCCGTTCCGACGCCGGTCGGCGACAACGTCACCCGGCTCAGCGCGTTCATCTTCCCGCTCGTCCTGGTGACGGCAGCCCTGGCGCGGTTCCGCCCGAGGCCCGTCGTGGCGCTCGCTCTCGCTTGCGCGCTCGCGTACAACATCGTCCCGTACCTCCTTCTCATCCCGTACCGCCTGGATGCGCGGCCAGCCACCGCGCGGTTCTGGGCCCCGGCACTCTCGTATCTCGCAACCCACGCGACTCCGAGCTATCGCATCGAGGTCGTACCGACCGCGGCGCACTGGGAGGCGTACTGGTTTCCGAAGGCGAGCCTCCCGCTCGCCCGCGGCTGGTATCGGCAGCTCGACATGGCCGACTATCCGATCCTCTTCGAGAAGCGCCTCAATGCCACCGCCTACGAGCGCTGGCTGCGCGAGACCGGCGTGCGGTACGTCGTCGTCCCGGCGACGAAGCTCGATCCGAAGGGCGGGCCGGCCGAGGCGAAGATCATCCGCTCGGGACGGACATCGCTCGTGCTTGTACAGACGTCCAGCACGGGCGCGATCTACGAGCTGCCACGCCCCACACCTCTCATCACAGGCCCGTCGCCCGCGGCGATCTCCGCGATCGGCCATGCCGCAGTCGATGGCTGGGTTGGCGGGCCGGGAACGTATCGGCTACGCGTCCGCTACACGCCGTACTGGGAGGTGCAGCCAGCGGGCGCCTGCATCCGGCGCGCTACCGACGGGATGAGCGATCTGACGCTACCCCGTGCAGGGTCATTCCAGCTGGCGTTCTCCGGCGATGCCCACGCCATCCTGTCGCGCCTAATCGCCGACCCCGGTGAGGGGCTGTCTGGAAGGTCGTGCGCGTAGCCCCCTGGAGCGACGACACCGCCGCCTTTCTCTCGAAGGACAGGGGTTCGCATGTCGTGCCAATGGCGGCGCGCGAGGAGGCATGTGGCTCGTGCCTCCACCTCGCGTTCGGCTTCCCAGCAAGCAACCAGGGGCTTGATCGCGCAATGCTGCACGGCGCTGCGGCAGGACACGAACCTGCCGGAAGCAAGGGGCTCCGGGAGGACGAGTAGTGGATAACGGTGGCGAAGCGGAACGACTCGTCGGCGCACTCTAGGGTGCCCTCGACCTCGTCGCTGGTGCTGAGGCTGACCTCCTTGCACGGTGGAGGGCGCTTCGCGACGATCCGCGGGAGCCGACCTGCTTCCGAGCCTCCTAAGCATCGACAGCCCGGCTCTTCGCGCTCAGAAGCTGACGGAGGCTGGCGTCCTGGACTCCAAAGGCGAGATCGATCGGTCTACAAACGTCCGCGGTCAGCGTCCGAGGATGAAGCGCGCTCGTTCTACTCGAAGCATCTCGTAGGGGGTCATGCACCGGACGGTCATGGCGATGCAAGCGTTCGGGATTTTGATCCGCTTCGTTCCATGCGAGATGACCTCGTGCGTGACGACCGTGTGCCCGTGAGCGTGCGCGTGCGCGACGAGGTAGTAGTCAGCTCCCTGGAGAAACGTCGTGACGGCGGCGGGCTCGTAGCCGCCACCGTTTGCCCAGGCACTCGCGGCCTGCAGACTCGGGATCACTGTCGCGTCGGGTTCGAGGAAGAACGCGCCAGTTCGGGCGCGTGCCCAGGTGGCGAGTTCGTCTTGACCTCCGATCAGCTCATCGCGCACCTTGTCGATGCTGAAGACGGTGCCGCGCGCATGCGAATCGTCGACCCAGTCCCAGAACGCCGGGCAGAAGTCGAAGCCGTAGTGCATGTTCTTCGCCTGGATGAAGATGTTCGCGTCCAACAAGTAGGACATCAGTCGGCCCCGAGGCGCGTCGCGAGTTCCTGGAAGGTGGAGTGCTTCTTGAAGCCGAGGAGCTGATAGGCGTCGCGGTGCAGCGTTTGACCTTCGAGGGTGCTCATGATGACCGCGCGAGCGAAGCGCTTGCTCACCCGCACAGGCTGAGTGTTGTAGAAGTTCCCGCCTCTGCCACCGCGCTCGTCAAGGAGTGCGAGGACACGGGCTAGCTCGTCCCGGTACGCAGTCACGTAGGCGTCTCGGCTGAGGAAGCCTGCGTCGTGGAGCCGGCGAAGAACGACGAGGGTGCTCACCTTGAAGCGGCGCGCGAGCTGGCCAAGCTCGTCTTCAAGGGGCCGTCGAGCGTCATAGGCGCCCACGAGAGATGCTGCCGGCACGAGGAACTCGGCTGCCACCTGGTTGCACCAGCGCTCGGCCGCGATTCCCGGAAGGGACAAGAGATCGGCACTGGAGAGCGCGGTCTCGCCGAGCCACAGGTGGGCAAGTTCGTGGGCGAGCGTGAAGATCTGTGCGGCCTTTGTGTCGGCTCCGTTGATGAACACGAGCGGTGCCAGGCGATCAACGAGCGCGAAGCCTCTGAACTCGCGCGGGTCGAGCTTGCGGTGCGTGTTGCTGCCGACCACGCCACTCACCATCACGAGCACTCCAAGCTCCTCAGCTCTCCCGATCAAGAGCCGAAGAGCCTCGGACCAGGTGGCTCCACGCCCTTCGTCTTCGAACGCAAGAGCAACCCTCATCGCCCGCGCGGCGTCGCCGACCGCGGTCTCGAGCGTGAGCGAGCCGACAATGCCGACCGTGTCCTCACGGGTTACCTGGGCGAAGTCGCGGTACCACTCCTGGCGTTGCTGGCAGAGGAAGATCGTGTCGAGCAGGTCGGCGCTGGGCCGGCGCACACCGGCGTCGGCGATCGTCCGGAAGTCAGGTATCGGCACCGGCTCGTCAGGGGGCTCGGTCAGAAACAGGAACCCCACTGGCGTGTGCGTTGCGTGGGCGAAGCTCTCAAGCTGCTTGAGGGTAGGCACGCGTACGCCCTGCTCCCACTCCGGGAGCCTCGGGAAGCGGTGGACGAGATCGTCGGCATCGATGCGAGACCGCTCGCGCGCCCACGCAAGAAGCTCCGGCCGAACTTGAGCACGCACGGACACAGAACCATTCTGGCGGTACTTGCTGACGGCCCGCCACTCGGGTCAGGGCGGGGTCGTCTGCGAGCGGACGCCGCGGAGAGCTCGGACGCGTCCGGCGTACTACCGCGTCGACGCTTGCGGGGTTGCACGCCTTGCTTGCCTGAGCCTCTCGACCGACCAGCTCGGCAGGAACCGAGAGGATGGGCGAGAATCGCAAGGCGATGCCCAGCCCTTCCCTGTTCACGATCGGCTACGAGGGCCGTTCCCCCGAGGATTTTCTTGCGCGCCTCCGCGAGAACGGCGTCGAACGCGTCGTCGATGTGCGCGAGCTACCACTCTCGCGGCGACGCGGCTTCTCGAAGACCCCACTCGCCGAACTGCTCGACCGTGCGGGCATCCGCTACGAGCACGTTCGCGCGCTCGGGAACCCGAAGGAGACGCGGGACAAGTACAAGAGCGGAGACGTTACGACCGGCATACGTGAATACCGCGCGCACCTGCATAACGGGTCATACGGCGCGCTCATCGACCTGGCTGAGTCCTTGAGCGACACTCCGACGTGCATCCTCTGCTTCGAAGCCGATCACACTGCCTGCCATCGCGACGTCATCGCCGATGCCGTGACCGAACGAGACCCAGGCGTATCGGTCATCCACCTCTGACCGGCGGCCAGAACACGCCGAGCACGAGGAACGACTTCGTGTGCTGGTGCTGGTTGCCGACGAAGAAGATCGTGTCCTTGGCGGGCCCGCACATCTCGTCGAGGAACTTGGCTCTGAGCTTCTCCAGCAGGGTCGACTCGTCGTAGAGGTCGCGCCAACTGCGCCATGCCTGGGCGAGTTCCCAGTCGATCATGGACTGGTGGTGCCCGTTGCACCCGGCCGTCGAGCAGCGGTAGCGATATCTGAATCGTAGGGCCACCGGCTCCAACGGGTTCTTCGTCGGGAGCAGCAGGCTCGGTTGCGCCGCGATCGCGTCCTTGGTCTGGCCGCGCTCGTCAACGTCGTTGGTGATCTCGAAGTCGCTGACCTGCCAAGGCCGGAATGCTCCTAGCGAGGTTCCGTCGAGCTCCTGCCGACGCAAGAGGTCGCACATTGACTCGGAGACGAGCGGTTCAACGAGTTCGCGGCGCCGCATCCACCCCATCTTCGAGTCGATCTTCTCGCCGCGCTGGATGGAGTCGATGTTCGGCCGGAACGTCTCCGGGCGCTTGTCGGTGCCGTGGCGCTGCGCTTCGAGCGTGATCAGCTGGTACTTGCTGAACCGCTGAGTGCTAGGCAGATCGCGGAAGGCCACCGGGAACAGCCGAACCCACTCCGGCTCAGTGGTGTCCGTCCTGATGCCAGCGATACATACGACCTCGCCGTACTTGGTGCTGAGGTTCGGATACGCCTTCACCGTCACCATCAGCGTGATCGTCTCCCACATGCCTGCAGCCTAGGCTGCAGGCATGACGGAAGTCAGGCGCGCCGATCGGCTTCAGCTCGTGACATTCCCCGCGGCGAGCAGAACGGCATCAGCTGTGGACAGCCCGCTAGCGAGGACGCGCACCTGGCACGTCTCGCAGATCGTGCCCTCGTTGCCGACAGGTGCGTGATCGCGGACACTGATCCATGATCGAGACACTACGGTGCCGCCCGGCGGACTCCTGTCAGCGGCTCTCGCTGCCCGGGCTTGCGGTCGTACGGATTTCTCACGGTTTTCAAACGGTTGGCCGGGTAATTGCGTAGCGAACCATCCCCGATTCGTGCGATCCTTTGAGGACACCGAACACCCTCCAACTTAAGGACCGCTCGTGCCCACGCCTCGGCCCCGTGGACAGTTCAACGGTCGTTCCCAGCAGCGAACCGCTGTGGGAGAGGGGATGGACCGGTGATGAGGGCCTGGAGCCTGATCGCGCGGGGAGCGAAGCGCAGCTGGGGAGTCCAGGGCATCGCGTCGCGGCGAGTGACGGTGGCCGTGCTCGCGTCGCTCGCGGTCGTGGTGACCTTCGTCTCAGTGACGACCACGGCGTGGGCATCAGACGTCTTCGTCTCGATGGGGAGCACGTCATCGTGGCTCGGCGTCGCGGCGGTGGCGATCGCTTCGTACACGAGCGCGATGTGCGCCGCGCGTTGGAGGACGCGCGCCTATCGCCTCCTGGGTCTGACCGCAGGGGCTCTCGCCGTCTATTTCTTCGCTGTCCTCTGCTCGTTCGGGAGGGCGACCTGGCCGTGGGAGGTCTTGATGATCGCCCTCTGGCCGTCCATCCCGCTCACGATCGCCTTCTGGGCTCGCTCGTCGTTCGCAGCCGTGGCCTCCACGGTGACCCGCCATGCGCCGTCCAAGTCGTGGGCGGGTAAGCGGGCTCGTGACCTTGTTGGGGTTTGGCGGCCCCTCTCGGTGCGCTCGATCAAGATCCTCGGCGTCCGCTTCTCCAAGGGCGAGCTCGTGATCGTATGGGTGCCCTGCATCGCCTTGTCGGGGCTGGGCTTGTACCCGGGCTTGCTCTATCGGATCGGGCCGATCTCGGACGAGGCTTGGCGGGGTCGCATCGTTACGCCGACGGCCTGGTTCATCTTCGTGCTGGTCTGGGTGGGGATCGTTCTCATCGGATCGATGCTCCTCTTGGAGGCCTCCTGGGCGACGCGGGCCAGGTCGATGACGCCGTGCGCGAGAGGCCGCGTCCGCGCTGCACGCTACGCAGCGTGGGCGGCCGTTGGAGTAGCGGCGCTTGTCGCCGCGAACCACATGGCCGGCTGGTGGTCGGAACCGATGGTCGACTTCGCACTTAGCCTGATCGTGATCGCCTACGCGGTACGGATCATTGACCACGACCTCGACTCCGAACGGCTGGAGGCGTACCGATCGGTGAGGGGGCGCGCGCTCTGGTCGGCAGGGTGGATCGGCTTCTCGGTGTTCGTTGCCGCGGTAACGCGGGAAGGGCCGATCCTGGGTGCAGCCCTCGCAGGCTCGGTGGCCGTCATCCTCCCGCTCCTTGGCATGGCGAGGATCGCCACCGGCCCGCGTTCGCTTCGCCGCCTGTCGGCCCCAGATGCCCAGACTGAGGCAGTATCGGAGGCTGACGCCGAGGACGAGCCCGCCGTCGAGCCGGTCTCGCTGGACGAAGTGCTCTGCGCGACCGTGCCGCCGGATCCACGCGCGGTCGATCAGGATCTCGCCGCCAAGTCCCTCTCATGTCTCGACGGCGTGACGGTCGAGATGCTCACCGGGCTCTTCGCCATCGTGCCGGTTGTCAGTCAGAAGGTGAAGCCTGGCCGACGCCTCCCGATCGAGCCAGAGACGGCCGCGTTTCTGTCTGATTGGCCGCCGTTGTCGGTCGCAGGCTCCGCTGAGGAGAAGGCACGCGAGTTCCTCCGTCTGACGTACAGGAGCATCGTCCGAGACGGCCGGGAGGCCTACGACGCCCGTAAGAACGCCGGCGGCCCTAGTGATGCATGGATCACGTCACGCTTCCTGCTGATGCGGGTCGGAGTTGCGACTGACATCGCCGCGGCAGCAGACGAGCGAATCGAGCGCCACCGCTATCGCTTGTGGCTGCGGCGGGCTCCGCAGAGCAAGAAGGGGGTCGTGGCGCCTGGCCCGTACTACGAGTTCGCGGCGATCATGGCGATGACCGAGGCCGAGTTGATCGAGGCGATCAAGGGTCGCTCTGAGTACGAAGGTTCCAAGAAGAAGCGCCAGCGCAGCGTGAACAACGAGGTCGCGGACGTCCTCGATCACTGGCGCAGGCAGCTTGCAGCCTGTGTCGATGCCAGCCTGATCACTCGTCGCTGACCGGACGACATTCCCACTCGGGCGCACGCCCGAGTGGGTGTCCGAACTGCCGGGGGGTACGTTCGATTTCCCCCTCTCGCATCCCCCGTGCCAGCGCGGGGGACAGGTGGCGTACCCCTCGGCGACAGGCGGTTCCGTGCGAGCTACACCGACTCCATAACCAGCGCACCGGGACAGGCCCGGAGCGCACCCGGCTCATGGAGGAACGGACTCATGAAGGCTCACCAAGGAACGTTTCTGCCGACGAAGTGGGTCACGCTCGGCCTGCACGCTCTCGTCTGCATAGTCGCGACAGTCGTGATCGTGGCCGCCACGACGACGGCTGCCGCGCACGCGACGTCGAACGTGACCGGCTCCTGCTCGGGGCCGCCAGTCGTTGCGGTCACCGCACGCCAGAAGGTCATCACGGAGGTTGCGGTTGACCTGAGCGCATCAACGACCGGCTCGACGCTGCGCTCGCTCTACACGGAGGCAGCACAGGCCGCGGTCGCGAAGGCGGTGGCCGACGCGGCCATGCTGCGCGTGGTGCCGTTCGGCCCGTCGGGTGTCGGTGCGCAGCCGGTGTTCCAGGCGTCGTTCGCAGCGACAGGAGACGACGAGCTGTTCAACCTGGCTGCAAGCAACCGCGAGCGCTGCCTGGCCGACCGGCAGGTGGCGGGGCTGGGAACCGTCAACGCTCGCGGCCGTGATCGCGGTACCGACGTCGCCGGGATACTGCGGTCATTGATCACGCACGCGACATCGGTCGCAGCTGCGAAGGCCTCGGTCACGGTGACGGTGATCACGGACGGCTGTCAGGCGCCGGCCACGGTCGGGCTGAATCGCGAGCTGACCGACGTGTGCGGGATGCTCGCGGCCGGCATGAGCCCGGAGGCGATCCTCGCGGAGCACACCGCCGAGTTCTCGCTGCCCGACGCAACCGGCGTAAGGATCACCATGCGTGGCGTCGGTGTCGGTCGGCGGCCGGCGGCGGCCAGCACCCGGCTAGCGATCTCGCTCATCACGTTCTGGTCGATGGTCTGCAAGCACGCGCACGCGACATCCTGCGTGATCGGGAGTGATCTGCCGTGAGCGCCTTCAGCTCGAATGGCAGCGGCGGTCAGGCGGCTCGCCGGGAGTCCGAGGCGGAGACGCAGGCACGTCTGGACGAGGCCGGCAAGCCGGTCTCGGAGCGGGTGGACGAGAACGGCGCGTCGGTCGCCTCGCGCCGGGTGCGTGTTCGGCAGCCGGAGCCGGTCGATGCGCCGCCGCTGGTGCTGCCGGTGCGGGCGACGGCGGTCGAGGAGGGTGTCGAGGCGGAGGGCCGCGCGACGGAAGCGGCGGTGCGCCAGGATGTCGAGACCAAGCGCGTCGAGCTGGAGAAGCTGCGCGCGGCGGCGCTCGCCGTGTTCATGCTGATGCGGTTCCTCCGCTCGCAGGCCGAGCTGGTAGTCGCAGAGGCGGAGCGCGAGCGTGACGCGTTCATGGAGCGGATGCCCGCGTGGCGACGCTGGCGGCGCAGCCGCAAGCCGAGCAAGCTGATGGCCTGGGTGCCGTGGGCGCTCTGGCTGGCCGACACGACGATCATGGCGCGTCCGTGGGGCGTGTTCGGCAGCGTGCCGCTGCCGTACGCGCACTCGATCGACTCGGGACGCGTAGGCCAGCTGGTGCGTGCGGCTGCGGTGTCGTTCGCGCTCGTGTTCACGATGCGTTTCGCCGGCAGGAACCTGCGCGACTTCGCCGACCGCGAGCGGCTGCTGCGGGAGCGCGTCGGCAACGCCATCGACCTGCTCGTGATCGGCACCGTCGTCGCGTTCGCCGTCCTGCTGGCACAGGCGACGGCGAAGATGCAGTCGGCGGCGGTCGACGTGGTCACGGGCGGCACCGGCGTGACGGTGCCGGTCTCGTCGCTGACGTCGATCGTGCTGTTCATGCTCACCGCCAGCTTCGCCTTCGGCTACTTCCTCAACGAGGGCGAGATCGAGCAGGCCGAGGCGAACGAGACGCGCGTCACGGAGGCACGTGCGACGCTTGCAAAGGTGGTCGCGGGCGAGACCGAGGCGCGCGGCGAGGTGCGCTCGCTCCGCGCACAGCTGACGAGCCTGACGCGCCGCGAGCGTCTCGAGGTCGACGAGCAGAAGGCGCACACCGACGTCTCGGTCTCCGCTCATAAGGCGGGCAACACGGACATCTACGGGGTGGACGTCGCCGTCACGCCCGGCGACACGAACGCCACGTCCGACGGCGCGAACGCTAAGCCGAGCGACGCGGCGAACACGGAGACCACGAACGCGAGCACGAATGCCAAGGCGAACGGTCGGGCGAAGGCGAGGGGTCGTGGCTAGGCGGACGGCAGACCCGGCCCGCCCGGGCGCACCGAGGCTGGGCGGGCCGCGCACAGCCCAGCCTCGGGCGGGAGGCATGCCGCTCGCGGGGCTGATGCGTGGT
Source organism: Actinomycetota bacterium (assembly GCA_947507735.1). Classification (GTDB taxonomy): domain Bacteria; phylum Actinomycetota; class Thermoleophilia; order Gaiellales; family Gaiellaceae; genus CANFDS01. Next base: position 1,864 of record CANNRA010000013.1, on the reverse strand, counting down.
GGGCTTGCGAGGTCGGGTGGCGGCATCGCGTCTGCCTCCTGGGCGGCGGCCGGTTGGGCGGGCTCGGCATCGGCGGGGATCGCCGGTCGGGTGCGGGACGTACGCCTCGCTGCCGTCCCGGTCATGCCCGTGGTGGTGAAGGGCTCGCGCACGCTTGGGGTGCCTCTTCGCGTGATGCTCGTCGCGGACGTCTCGGGGTCGACCTCGACGACCGACCCTGACCGGGTGAGCTTCAAGGCGGTGCGCAGCGCGGTGGCCTGGCTCGCCGACAACGGCGGCGACGAGCGCGACCGAGTCGGGCTGGTGCGGTTCGCGGTGAGCGCCGACTCGGTCGCACCGGTGCGCGTGCGCCACGCAGCCCGCGTGATCGAGCACGGGCTCGCCAAGAGCACCAGTCAGCTCGGCGGCGGCACCTGCCTCAGCCCGGCAGTCGACGAGCTCTGCTCGAACCTGGCCCGCCGGCAGGGCCGCACCGTCGTCGTGCTGATCAGCGACGGGCAGGTGTCCGAGCCCGACGCCGTCCTGCGCGGGCTGGTCGGCCGGATCCGGTCGGTGGCCGACGCGGTCTACCTGCTCGCGCTCGATCACGACCGCGTGTGGAGCCACTCGACGCACCTCCGCTACCAGGGGCTCGGCATCGACGCGATCCAGCCGATCGGCACCCTCGGCGAGGCGCACATCGCCGCGACCATCGCCAACGTGCTCGTCCACGAGGGCGGACTGCTCACCACGGGCGGGGGCGGCGTGTGATGGATAACCAGTCGAACCCGTGGGTGCGCTTCGCCGTCGGGCTGGTCGCGGTGGCGATCGCGATCCAGGTCGCCTGGCAGTTGATCCGGCCGGCGCTGCCGTTCCTGGCCGGCGTGATCGTGCTGGTGCTGATCGTCCGTTTCTGGCTGTGGTACCGCGACCGCTACTAGCCGATGCGTACCCCTGTCCACACGCGCTGCGAAGAAATGTTGTTGACTATTTTGACAACATATCGTATTGTGATGTGGATAACTAACGCAAAGGGTGGTGCTAGATGGAGTAACGGTTATGCAGGCAAAATCAGGTAGTTCGACGGACAAGGAGCGGCGCATTCGCGTCCGCTCCAGGCCGTTGGCGGAGATCGACGAGACGAAGCTCGCCTTGGCCGTGTTCCTCATGGCGAAGCGACTCGTCGAAGACCGCACTGATACGCAGGCGCTGTCCTCGCCCGAGCCGATCCGTGCCCGTGAGGACATCGACGCCGACGGGAGAGAGGTTGCCTGATGCGCCTCCCACACCTCCCCTCGCCAAACCGCTCGCAGGTTCTCTGCGAGCTGCGCTTCGGCACTGACCTCACCGAGGACGCCGTCCAGGCGACCCTGACCGCGATCTCGGGTCTCCCGCGTCGCAGCACAGTCGTGTTGGAGACGCTCGCCACCGAGACTGGGATCCGGCACCTCGTCCGCGCCGACCAGGGCGCGATCGATACCTTGCGCAGCCAACTGCGCGGCCTGATCCCGAGCGCACGCCTCGACACAATCATCGCCGAGTCCGCTCCCGCGTGGCGCCTGGGCGCGGCCGTTGGCTGGCCTGGTGCGCACCCGCTCTTGCGAAGTGATGCGGCGGCGCCGACGGCGGCTGCAATGCTCGGCGCGCTCGGACTGCTCGGCCACGACGAAGCAGTCCTCGTCCGCGTCGCGCTCCGTCCGGCTCGTGCCCCTCGTGTCGCCCAGCCGCGCTCGGAGCGCAAGCCGCAAGGGCTTCTTGATCGACTGGTTGCCGGGCCGACGGTCGGCTCGCACGAGATGGGCGCGATCCGCTCGAAGCAGGCAGGCCCTGTCCTTGATGCTCGCGTTCTTGTCGCTGTCGCTGCCGCCCACCAGGGGCGCGCAGC
>CANNRA010000012.1 GCA_947507735.1 Actinomycetota bacterium | reverse complement strand
GGCCGCGCCCCGGCAGGCCGCTTGTGCAGCGCAGGATGCCCTGCGTTCGGTGGAGCACGCCAGCGTGCGGCGACAGCACCCCGGGGCGGTCGCGGCGGGCGATGGCGAGGGCGGTCAGGGCACCCGCGTTCATTCGCGCCGGGCTGGCGCTCATCTGCGCGCCATGCACGCGATAGAGGACGAGCGGCCCGTTCACCAGCGCGAACTCCGTCTCGGGGGCGAGCCGCAGCCACAGCTCGTAGTCGGGCGAGCCCCAGAGCTCGGGCGTCTCGTCGAACGGGCCGAGCCGGTCGAGCAGCGACCGCCGCACGCAGGCCGACGACGAGCAGACGAAGTTGCCGAGCAGCAGCCGCTCGAGCGTCGAGGCGCCGGGCCCGGCGGCCGGCGGCGGTAGCGGCTCCTCACACGCCCCGCCGTCGAGCAGCAGCTCGAACCCGGTGTGCACCACACCGACCTCGGGCCGCTCCCGCAGCACCGCCACCTGGCGCTCCAGCTTCAGGGGCTGCCACAGGTCGTCGGCATCGAGCAGAGCGACCGCCTCACCACGAGCGACGGCGATCCCGCGGTTGCGGACCGCGCCGAGCACGCCGCGGTGGGCCTCACGCAGGACGCGGATGCGCGGGTCGCCGAAGCCCTGGGCCACTGCAGCGGTGCCGTCGGTCGAGCCGTCGTCCACGACGATCAGCTCCCAGTCGGGGTGGGTCTGCGCGAGCAGCGAGCGGATCGACTCGGCGATCGTCGCCTCCGCCTGGAAGGCGGCCATGATGACGGAGACGATCACGGTGCGGCAGGCAGCGCGGGCGCGGCGACGGCGGTCGCCCAGAGCTCGCCCCAGACGACGACCAGCTCGACCGGCTCGAAGCCGACGGCGCGCAGCTCGGCGTCCAGCTCGGCGGGCTCGTACTCGATGAAGTGGGTCGCATCGCTGAAGTGAGGCAGTCCCAGCTCGCGGCGCAGCGGGACCAGCCAGTCGCGGCGGTGCATCGGCACGCGCACCAGCAGGCGGGTGGGCCGGGCGGCGTCGACGATGCCCTGCAGGAAGTCGACGCGGTGCTCGATGTGCTCGAGCACGTTGGAGAGCACGACGACGTCGAAGCGGTCGGAGGGGAGCGTGTCGCGCGCGTCGCCCTCGACGAACTCGAGCCGAGGCTGCACGAAGCGCGAGCGCGCGAAGGCGATCGAGGCGCCGTTGATGTCGACACCGCGCACCGTGGCGCCGGTGCGCTCGGCGATGTCGTGCGCGAGGGCGCCGATGCCGCAGCCGACGTCGAGGACGCGCTCCTCGGGCCGGATCCGCTCGACGAAGAAGTCGTGGTAGCCGGTGAGCCGGTGCTTGGCATGGATGCCGTCGTCGTAACGGATGGCGGTGGTATCGATGCGCCCGTAGACGTCCTGCTCGAGGTCGAGCAGGAGCCGGAGGGCCGTCGGCGGCTCGCGGCGGGCTACGCGGTCAAGCCAGGCACGGAGCAGCGTCCGCTGCAGTCGGTCGGGGAAGAGCGCGGTGACCAGCTCCAGGCCGCGCCAGACGAGCGCACGGGCACTCACGCGACGAGCTCCCGGAAGACCTCGTGATGTCGCTCAACCCACGGCGCCAGATCGAAGCGCGTCACGGCCCGGTCACGGGCGGCGGCAGAGCGCTCGGCGAGCCGACTGGCGACGGCGAGCACAGCCGCGGCGAGCGCCTCCGGCTCGGGCGGCACGATCTCCTCCCACGTCGACCGCGATGGCACCCCGATTCCCGCCTCGTCCCCCACCAGCTCGGGAACGCCGCCACTGGCCGAGTGGACGACGGGCAGACCACAGGCGAGTGCCTCGACGACGAGGTTCGGGCAAGCGTCATTCTCCTGGGTGTGCAGGAGCAGCGAAGCGGACGCCAGCAGCGCCGGCGCCTCGTCCTGGCGATACGGGCCGCTGAAGGTGACGCGGTCGACGATGCCGAGCTTGCGGGCGAGCTGCAGAGCAGCTGCCGGTGCAGCGGGCGTGCCGGATGCGGTTGGCCAGGCGAGGGTCCCGGTCACGATGAGTCGCGCGTCAACCTCCCGTGCCACCAGCGCAAGCGTCCGAAGCGCGGTCTCGACACGGTACGCGTGGTACTGGTTACCCCCGAGCAGCAGCGTGAGCGGCCGACCGGGGGCACCGGTGCTAGCACCGGCGGCAGGCGTGAAGCGCGTCGTGTCCACGGCGTTGTGGAGGATCTCCCAGGCGCCGGTCGGCGGGCTCAGGTAGACGTCGGCACCGAGCTTGCAGAAGGCCGACTGGTAGAAGACGTGGTCGGCCGCGTGCAGCAGCCGGCCCATCGGTGCGTTGACCCGCTCGATCCCCGGGCCGTGCCAGGCAGGGTAGGCGACGCCGTTCTGGTTCCAGGCGAGCCGTGCGCCGCGCCCGCGGGTGATCCGCGCCAGCGCCTCCGCGCCGGGCGGCACGCTGCTCGACCCCAGGTACAGCACGCTGAAAGCCCGAGGCTCATGCGGGAAGGCCTCGGCGAGGCGCTGGAACTTGACGAAGCCGCCGGCGGCCGCCGCGCCCGGCGCCGGCATCTGCGGAACGCCGTACGACACGGCCACGGTTCCAGGCGGCGGTAACGGCGACGCGCCGATCCGGCGCCGGTCGTGGAGGTCGCGCATGGCGACGCCGGGCGCCAGGGCGCGCCGACGGGCTGCGGCGACGATCCGCCGGCCTGCGGTCATTGCGCCTCGATGCCAAGGGCGTCGAGGTAGCCCTGCGCGACCTCGTCGATCGACGTAACCCGGATCGACGAGCGGAACTCGTCCAGGCGATCCGTCACCGTGTCAATGGCGGCGAGCACGTCGTCCTCCCCGTGGAAGGCGGCCCCGGCCTCGCCCACGAGCTCCCCATGGCTGCCGCTGTCGAGATAGACGGCCGGCAGCCCGCAGGCAAGCGCCTCCAGCAGGGCATTCGAGCACGGCTCGTGCCGACTAGCCGTGATGTAGACGTCGTGCTCGCGCAGCAGTGCCGCAACACCCTGGGAGTCGACGGGCGGAATGGAGCGCGCATGTGCGAGCGCGACGGGGAGGCGCCCGACGAACGTGAGCTCGTAGCGGTCGCGATCAAGGTGCTCGTCGAGCCAGGCGTAGAGCGCGGCGCCCTTGTTCGGGTTGTCCGACCACGAGGTGGCGATGAGCCGCACCCGGCGCGCGCGAACCGGCTCGCGTGCTCCTCCGTAAAAGATCGTGGGGTCGACGGCATTCGTGATGACGCGGGGATCGTGGAGCTCGATGCCGAGCTCGCGGTGCTTCTCGAGGCTGTAGCGGGACTGGAAGACGGTGACGTCGGCGAAGCGCCGGTTCACGTCGACGATGCGGGCGTCGGTTCCGTCGTCGGTTCCGCGGTAGGTCGAGACAGGGCCGTCGACCCGGTGGACGACACGGGCGCCACGTCGCACCATCGCCGCCAGCTGGGGCTCGTCGAAGAGGAACGAGTTGACGACGATTCCCCGTGTCCCGGGGTAGGCGATGTTCGCGCCGACCCGCACCCCTCGGCGCCGCAGCTCGCCGGCGAGCGCGAGCAGGAACTGGTTCGAGCCTCCGTAGGGAGGCCGGTGGAAGCGATGGGCGAACGAGACCTGCGGTCGCAGGGCGCGGCCGGCGACCACCCGGCCCAGGCGCGCCGCGGCCGCCCTCACGACAAGCTCCTGACGACGTCGAGGTAGCGCCGCGCGACGACAGGCGTGTCGTAGCGCTCTTCCACCGTTCGCCGTGCGAGCGCGCCGAGCACAGCACGACGGTCGGAGTCGCCAGTGAGGTCGCCCAGCGCGGCTGCCCACTCCTCCGGCGTGTCGGCGATCACGCCTCCACCGAGGTGACCGATCGCCTCTCGGTAGGACTGCTGCGGGCTTGCGACGGCAGGGAGGCCCGCGGCCATGCCCAGAGCGATCTTCCACTCCGAGTGCCCTCTCTCATAGGCATTGGCGAGGTTCTTCGGAGAGATGATCAGGTCGCACGTGCCCAGGATGCTGGCGTAGCCGCGCATCGCGAAGGGCAGGAACGTGCAGGGGATCGCTGACTCCAGCTCGTCCAGCACCTCGGGCCGCTCGTTCGAGACGAGGATCAGCTCCGCTCCGCGCAGCGTGGCGAGCGCATCCCGGATCCCGAGCAGCGGGGCTGCCTTCTTGGCCACACCAGACCAGACGATCCGCACGACCTCGCGCGGGCCATGCACCACCCGTGACGTCCAGTCCGACAGATCGACGTTGTCCGGGATCCAGGTCGCCCGCTCGTTGAACCGCTGCACGACCTCGAGCAGGACGGAGGAGTCGGCGACGACGTGGTCGGCGTCGCGGGTCATCGCGATCGCGTCGCGCTGCTGCTGCTCGGTCGGCCTGGTGCCAGGGATGTCGTAGTGACCGTCGATCTCGTAGTAGTTGACGTTCGCATCGAACACGATGCGGCCACCGTACCCCTTGATTCGCGCGGCCTCGGCCTGGCACTCCTCGTCCATCGCCTTGAAGAAGACGACGACGTCGTAGCGGTGACGCGGCCGGTACAGCTCGCAATGGATGCCCGGGTCGAGCGCCTCCAGCCCGCGCGCGTTGTTGGCAACTCGCATGGCGACGGCCGCCTCGAGGGCCGAGTAGCGCGGGTGGCGGGCGCGCAGGGTGCCTGCGGCAACCCAGCCGACCCGGAGACGGGTGCGCCTTGAGCGGCCGACCATCACAGCGCCTCGCCGGCGCCCGGGGCGGCCACGTCGCCGGGCCAGGTGTCGAGCCTGTCCCTCATCGCAGCAGCGGCTCCAGAGCCGCGTGAAAGCGGTCGAGCAGGCGCGGGAAGGTGAGCTGCTCGTGCACCAAGAGGTAGGCATTGTCGACGATCTCGCGGCGGAAGGCGTCGTCGCGAAGTTTCGCCACCGCCTCGTCTACGTTCGAGAGGTCGCGGCGCAGCGGAATGTAGTGGATGTCCGGCTGGAGATAGCCACTGTACTCGCCCTCGATCAGCAGCTGCGCGGTGCGCGTTCCCGCGGCCTCGATGATCCGGCTGGAGATACAGCGACCCGAGACCGGGTCGGGGTAGTCGCGGAAGAACTGCTCGAAGACCGACTCGAAAGGCGCCTCGGGTTGCTCGCCGAGGTAGACGTTGACGGCGTGCCGCGTTCGGTCGTCGAGCTCGAAGTAGTCGCCGCCGGCCTCCGAGCCGAGCTGGCCTACGCAGCTGTCGAGAAATGCGGCCCAGCCGCGCTCGTCCATGCGCCTGGCAGGATCGAGCGAGATGTCGGCAGCGAGGCTGAGCTGCGCCGCCGCCGCCGAGAACGCATCGGCGAGGAGCGGCCGCTCTCGGTGGCCGAGGTACCAGGGGCTCTCGAACGCCCGGTAGCCAAGGTCGACCCGACGGTCGACTGTCGGCGTGACCGACCGGAACACCTCATGATCGAGGCCGGTGTTGGGAATGCCCACGACCGGGCACCCCAGGCGCTCCCTGTACAGGTTGAGCGCATCCTCGCCCTCGAGTTGTGAGACGAGCAGATCTGTTCCGATCTCCTCGGCAAACGCCATCTTCTCGGGCATCAGCTTGTACTCGTTGCCGATAAAGAAGACGCGGACGGCGCGCGAGCGGCGGATGCGATCAGCCAACGCCGGCGGCACGAGCCGCTCGTTCGAGAAGGCTGAGTGAAGGAGGACGATGGCGTCGTAGCTCCGGAACTGGCGCCCGAGACGGTCGCCCAGCGACCGACCTCGCCGCCCGAGGTCGAAGATGTCGACATCGAGAGCCGGGTGCTCGAACAGCGCCCGCGGCCAGCCGTGCTGGTAGGAGAGCGTCGCGTTCCCCGCATATGCAGCCGTGATCACGAGCGTGCGCAGCCGCTTCCGGGCAGGCAGTCGGTCAGGCACCGACCCGCCGTCCAATCTCACGACAGACGCGGTCGACACCCTCTTCCAACGAGACACGCGGCTCGATGCCCAGCAGATCACGCTGGCGATCGAGCGACGGCCGCTTGCGCAACGTCATCCGCCCTGGCAGATCGACGACATTGACGAGGTCTGGCGAGGCGCCGAGCCGAACCCTGACCATCTCTGCAAGCTCCTCGATCGGCCGGACATCAGGGTGGCCGATGTTGATCACGGAGTACTTGCCCAATGCGGCGGACGCTTCGACAGCACGCACTGCATCGGAGATGTGCAGCCAGCCTCGCGCTGAGCCGCGATGCACCTCGATCGGCAGGCCGAGCACCAGGTTCGAGGCGAAGCGGATCATCGCCGAGCGGTGGTCGCCGAGATCCTCATGCTCGTCGTAGATCATGAATGGCCGCAAGGTCACGGCACGCAGCCCATGTGTGCGGACCTCGTACTCGACGAGCTGCTCGCCGAGGAGCTTCGACAGGCCGTAGCGATTGTTCGGGCCCGGGTCAGAGAGCGCCTCGTCCATGAGTTCCACGTGCGGCCCATAGACCTCGGAGGTCGAGAAGTAGACCGTCATCGCGTCCACGCGCTTGCAGAGCTGGAGAACGTTGTTGATTCCTCCGAGATTCGTGGCAATGGCAAGGCCACTGGCCTGCTCACAGGTGACGCGGCTGACCATCGCGGAGAGCAGGTAGACGACGTCGGGAGCCCAGTCGAACGCCGGCAGCAGGTCGATCGGGTGGTTGATGTCGGCCATCAGATAGCCGTCACGCATGCCCGGCTTGATGTCGACCTCGAGCACCTCGCAGCCACTCTCGCGCAGGCGACGCACGAGCGGTGCGCCGACATTGCCCTCGGAACCTATGACGAGTGCCTTCTTCACCTGGGAGTCGCTTCCTCGATGGTGCGGATTGGTCGCGCGGGCACTCCGGCGACGACGGTCATCGGCTCGACGTCACTGGTGACGACCGCGCCGGCCGCAACGATAGCTCCCCGCCCGACCGTCACCCCCGGCAGGATGACCGCGCCCGAGCCGATCCAGACGTCATCCTCGATGACGATCGGGGCATCCACGACCTGGTCGTTGCGTGGGATCCCGAGCGGGTGGCCGCGCGTCGTGAGAATCGCCCCGGCTGCGATCTGGACGCGGTCACCGATGGTCATACCCCCGTTCGCCCGCAGCACGCAGAACTCGCCGACACCGGTATGCGCACCGATGCGCAGGAGCTCGGGCGAGTAGACGATCAAAGGCATACGGAGGCGCGTTCCCGGCCCTACGGCAGCACACGAGGCGACAATTCCGTTCAACTGCTGCTCATAGACCACGTTGAGCGGTATCAGCCGCGCGAGCCGAGAGCCGAGCGCCAGCACGAAGCGGCTAGCCATCCGACCTCTCTGACGCCACCGTCTCCCAGTTGAGCAGCGGCGAGACTGCGCCGCCCCACGCCTGCACGAACGAGCCTTTGGCAGACGGCTCCTCGCTGCGGTTGACGACCTGAAAGGATACGGCGTCGGGCTCAACCGCATGCTTCGTCATCGCCCCGGACGAGATGGCGTTGACGAAGACCGAGACGACATGGGTCCCCTCGTTAAGAAGGTGCGGCGGAATCCACGCCGTCGAGAGGTACGAGCCTGGGAGAACCTCACCACGCCACCGCTCGGAGGGATCGAGTGCGTTGAACACGTGCACGCCCTGATCGTTGGTAACACTGATGAGCGGCGTGAGGGCCCGCTCCGCGCGGAGGACGTCGAATGCGAACTCGATTCCGACCGACGCACGCATGTCGACTGACTCCGTCTCAGCCGTGTCCTCGTCGATCACGCGAACGGAGCGCAGGCGAGCGACATCGTCTCCGGGAGCGACCGCTGGATCCGGCCATACACGGCGCGAGCGGGCTCCCTCCTCGGAGCGGAGGTAGCGGGCGATCACACCGGGAGTCGCGCCATCCGCAACGAGACGACCGCCCTCCATCAAGAGCACCCGGTCGCAGAGCCTTGCGACAGTCGGCATCGAGTGCGAGACGAAGAGCACGGTACGGCCAGCCTTGCCGATCTCCTGCATCTTGCCCAGGCAGCGCTTCTGAAAGTCCGCGTCGCCCACCGCCAGCACCTCGTCGACGAGCAACACCTCGGGCTCCAGATGTGCCGCAACCGAGAAGGCGAGGCGCACGTACATGCCGCTCGAGTAGCGCTTGACTGGCGTGTCGATAAACGCCTCAACGCCGGCGAACTCAACGATGTCGTCAAACTTGCGCGTAATCTCGGTGCGGCGCATGCCGAGGATCGCGCCGTTCAGCGAGATGTTCTCGCGGCCGGTCAGCTCGGGGTGGAAGCCGGTGCCGACCTCGAGCAGGCTGCCCAGGCGGCCGTGGATGTCTGCGAGGCCGCGCGTCGGCTCGGTGATCCGCGAGAGGATCTTGAGTAGCGTCGTCTTGCCCGCGCCGTTGCGGCCAATCACACCGAGCACCTCCCCAGCCTGCACCTCGAACGAGACCTCGTTGAGCGCCCAGATCGTCTTGCGCTGCGACTCACCGCGCTCGCCGCGGAACAGCGACCCTGCGGCACCGGCGATCGAGTCCCGCAGCGTGTCGTAGCCGCGGCGCTGCCCGAGCTGGTAGCTCTTCGAGAGCCCCTCGACGTGGATCGCAACGTTCGCCATCAGATGATGTCCGCGAAGTGCCGCTCGGTGCGCCGGAAGTACCACAGCCCGCTCGCTGTGAGGCAGACGCCGACGAGGGTGCTGACGCCAAAGACGGCGTAGTGCGGCACGCCGCTGCCCAGCACGCTCCAGCGGAACGCCTCGACGACCCCGGTCATCGGGTTGAGCGCGATCAGCCAGCGCCAGTCCTCCGGGATCATGCTGACCGGGTAGATGACCGGCGTGGCATACAGCCACAGCTGCGTGAGGAACGGGATCGCGTACGGGATGTCGCGATAGCGGACGTTAAGCGACGACAGCCACAGTCCCACGCCAAAGGCCGTGAGCAGCGCGACACCCAGGAAGGCCGGGATAGCGACCGCGTGCCAGTCGGGCGCGCGCCCGTACCAGGCGAAGAGGCCGATCAGCACCATGAACGCGAAGAAGAAGTCGATCAGCGGCGAGAAGATCGACGCCAGCGGGATGATCAGCCGCGGGAAGTAGACCTTCGTGATCAGGTTGGCGTTGCCGACAAGGCTCGTGCTCGACATCGTCAGCGAGGCGCTGAAGTATGTCCACGGCAGCAGGCCTGCAAACACGAACAGCGGGTACGGGATCCCGCTCTGCTCGGGCTTGATCCCCGCCAGGTGGCCGAAGATGACGCTGAACAGGATCATCGCGACGAGCGGCTGGATGACCGCCCAGACGATGCCGATCGCCGTCTGCTTGTACTTGACCTTGACGTCGCGCCAGACGAGAAAGAAGAGGAGCTCGTGGTAGGCCCAGAGCTCTCTGAAGTCGACTGCGAACGCACGACGGGTGGGCCGGATCCGCGTGATCCGCGTCGCCGCCGTCTCGGCGATCGCCACTGCCGCATCGACGCTCATGCCGACACCTTCTCACGCTCGATCACAACGTTGCCCAGCACGAGCACGTCCATGCGCGTCTTCAGGAAGCAGTCGACCGCCTGCTGCGGGGTCATCACGATCGGCTCGTTCTCGTTGAACGAGGTGTTGAGGACGATCGGCACGCCGGTCTGGCGGTCGAACTCCTCGATCAGCCGGTAGTAGCGCGGCGCGACTCGCGCCTCGACCGACTGCACGCGACCGGTGTCGTCGACGTGGTTGACGGCAGGAACTTGCGCGCGCCGCTCGGGAAGCGTCGTGTACACGAGCACCATGAACGGCGAGCTGTAGTCCTGATCGAACCACTCGCCGACCTTCTCGGCGAGCGCCGACGGCGCGAACGGCCGGAACGGCTCGCGCCGCTTGATGCGCTCGTTGAGGATGTCCTTCATGCGCGGATTGCGCGGGTCGGCGACGATCGAGCGAGCGCCGAGCGCGCGCGGCCCGAACTCCATGCGGCCCTGGAACCAGCCGACGACGTCACCCGCAGCGATCCGCCCGGCGACGTACGGGAACAGCGCGGCGTCGTCGAGCAGGCACCCGGTCAGTCCGGCTGCGGTGGCGATCGCCGCGCACTCCTCATCACTGAACTCCGGCCCGGTGTAGGCGTGCTCCATGACGAAGCCACGCGGCCGGCCGAGCTGCCCGTTCCAGACGTGGTAGGCGGCGCCAACCGCCGTGCCCGAGTCACCGGCGGCCGGCTGCACGTAGAGACCGTCGAAGCCGATCTCCGGCCGGATGCGTCCGTTGGCGACGGCATTCAGCGCGACGCCGCCCGCAAGGCAGAGGTTGTCCGACCCGGTGCGCTCGCGCACCGTACGCACGAGGTGGAGGTACGCGTCCTCGAGCACAGCCTGCAGGGCTGCGGCAACGTCGTTGTGGCGGTCGTCGAGCGGCTCGGCCTTGACGCGCGCGGGGCCGAGCGCCTGCTCCATGCGCGCCGAGAAGAGCCTGCCGACCGTGGGCGTGCCGTTCTCCCAGGTGAGATCGACGCCGTCGCGATGGTGCGTGAAGTAGTCGAGGTCGAGGCGGAAGAGCGGCCCGCTGAGATCGACCATCGCCGCGATCTCGCCGCGGAAGCGCTCGGGGTCGCCGTAGGGGGCGAGGCCCATCACCTTGCCCTCGTCGCCGAAGTAGGGGAAGCCGAGCCACTGGGTGACTGCGGTGTAGAGGATCCCCAGCGAGTGCGGGAAGAGCACGCGATCGAGGATCTCGACGCGACTACCGCGTCCGTGCGCGAGCATCGCGCTGGTGAAATCACCGAAGCCGTCGACGGTGAGGATGGCCGCCTCGTCGAACGGCGAGACGAGGAAGGCGCTCGCCGCGTGCGCAAGGTGGTGCTCGACGTTGGAGACCTGCGGAAGCGATTCGACGTCGGCATCGAGTGCGGTGGCGAGCTCGCTGCGGATGTCGCCCAGCTTCTGCGCGTTGCCGAGCCGGGCGCGGAGGTACGACGGCTTCACGCCATGCAGCGCGACGCGACGCAGCTTCGCGCCGAGGTTAGCGCGCGGGTCGCGCCCGACGGCAACAGCATCGAGGTCGCCCGGAGTCAGGCCAGCATCGGCGAGGCACCACGCAGCAGCGAGCGCAGGGAAGCCGGCGCAGTGCTTGATGCGGTTGAACCGCTCCTCTTCTGCGGCCGCGACGAGCACGCCGTCGATGACGAGTGCTGCAGCAGCGTCGCCGTGGTACGCGTTTAGACCGAGGATCGCCGTCACGCGGGCATTCTAGTATCCGGCCTCGGGGGACACGATTCGACCGGCGGCGGCCCGCGCGCGCTCGAGCACCCACTGGGCGACGCGCTCCGGTGCACCGTGCTCGTCAAAGTAACCAGCCGCTTCGCTGCGAATCAGGTCGCGGCCGCCGACATTGGCGAGGGCCCGCTCAACGACCACCGAGATCCTGGCGTACTCCTCGGGCTCGGGCACGCCATAGGACGGGCGCGCGATGCCACAGGAAACGAACTGCCTGCCCTCGACGAGCGGGACGGGCCAGGCGGGAAGCGGCTCGGCATCGAACAACGGACACGCGCCCATGCAGAGCAGATCGAGCATCCGCCACGGAATGCAGAGCTTCGCTCCGGAGCGGATTACGGCAAGCCGGCTTCGGGCAAGCGTGCGCCAGAGCTGCTCCGGCGCGATCGCGCGGGTCGTGTGCGGGACGCCGGCACGCTCGAGACGAGCGACGAGCTCACGCCTCTCGGCCGGATCATCGCCAGCCGGAAAGATCGCAAGCAGCTGCTTGCTGCAATCGAGTCTCGCGAACTCCTCGAAGAGACGCACCACGTGCTCGCGGCCTCCCCAAACGTTCGCGATGAACGTGAGATCCAGATCGGGCTCGGAGCCCCGAAGCGAGCGCAGGAACGCGATGCGCCGGGCGTCGAGCAGGCCATTCCCGTTGACGAGCGGCTGGACGCGCGGATCGTAGTCGACGCTCGGCCAGCGGTTCGCCTTGAGGTAGACGTCACACCAGTCGAGGGTGGGCTCGTCCATCACGCGGTGGTTGTCGAACGGGTCGATGGCGACACGGACGACGACGCCCTCGGTCTCGACGAGGTAGCGGCCTGCGGGCGTCTCGATCCCGTGGCTAGGCACCCCGACGCGACGGGCGATAGCGCCCAGACGCCCGAGCGTGTTGAGCGTCGCAAGCGGTCCGGCGAAGCGGTCGAGCAACGGCGGCCCGCCTTGCACGCGAACCGGCTCCAGCGCCGAGAGCCCCTGCAGGTAGTAGCGCTGGTAGCCCAGAAGCTGGTTCCAGACCGGCGGCGCGAGGTAGGTGATGCGGGCGCCCATCGGAAGAGAAGCCGGTCTCCCAGCGACTTCAAACTACCTTAGCACCAGCCCGACACGAACGAGATACGGGGTCGCCCGCTCGAGCACAAGGGCCGCACCTGGAACTGGTCGCGGTACCACAAGTGGTCAGAGCGGTCGGGCCAGCTCTATCCGATCCGCCACCCCGAGCTCGGAATCGACGGCAAGGAGAGCCGCTTCTTCTGCATGGGCAGCTGCTTCGCCGACCACGTGGCCGAATATCTGCGCCACACGCTCGGCATCCCGGCGGCCTCGTTCGGCGAGTCACGATTCTACGACACGACGTCCGTGCTACAGACCGTACGCCACCTGCTCGAGGCACCTCAGTACGACTGGTCCGAGATGTGGGTCGCCGACGAGGGCGCGTTCGCCCACCCTTTCCGCAACCCCCGCTACCGCGCGGGCACACTCGAAGAGCTGCAGGCCTGGAGCGACCGCATCGAAGGTGAGGCGCGCGCGGCTCTACGCGCGGCCGACTTCGTCGTGGTCACCCTCGGCGGCACCGAGACCTGGCGCGACCCGGTGACGAAGAAGGCCTTCGTGACGATGCCGTTCCCCGACGTCTTCGACACGCTGCTCGCGGCAGGCGGCACTGAGTTCCACGATGTGACGTTCGCCGAGAACTACGCGAACCTCGAGCGGATCTACCTCATGATCCGCGAGCACGCGCCACAGGCTCAGGTCATCTACACGGTGTCGCCGATCCGGATGACGTTCACGGTGTCCGGCAAGGACGTCGCCAATGTCACGAGCCAGAGCAAGAGCGTGCTGCGAGCCGCGGCGGGCGAGCTCGCCGATCGCTATCGCAATGCCGGCCTGCACTACTTCCACAGCTACGAGGTCATCCAGTACGCAGCGCCCGGCCACACCTTTTTCAACCCGGACGACATTCACGTGAGCGCGCTCGGCGTACGCACCGTGATGCATGAATTCTCTCGCTGTTACATCAGCCCTGAAGCGCGAGGCGGTGAGTATGCGCTAGAGGAGGCGGCGCTGAAGCAAACAGGGACGGTGGCAGGCGTCGAGCAGCTTGCCCCATACAACGTGCGTGCGCAGGCGGTGTGCCTCCTGCGCACTGTGGGCCTCGAAGGCCTCGCACGACGGGTCTACGTGCGCTTCGTGCTGCCGCGCTGAGCCGGGCCTGCGCTACTGCAACGAATCTGACCGTCCGTAGACCGGGAGCGTCGCCGCCAGCAACGAGCGCGGGTTGTAGACCGAGAGCTCTACGCCTTCGTCGCGGAACAGCCGACCCCACGCCCCGAACGCCTCGACCAGACCGCTCCCCGCACGGTTGTGAAGATCGGCGGCAGTCGCACCACGGCGCACGTCGACCGAACGGGTCTCGTCCGCGGAAAGCCAGAAGTAGCGCCGATCGTAGAGGTCGACACCAACCAGCACGATCCGCCTCCAGCCGATCAGGAACGCAAAGTTGATGGTCTCGTCGAGCGCGGAGTTGACGTGGACGAGCCCGGAAGCGAGCGACCGGCTGGGGAGCTGAGGGCCGACGATGGTGCGCCAGCGGAAGACACGCGCGCCGGAGGGCAGCAACCTGTAACCGATCGCCCGATTCCCGTTCGTGGCGCGGAACCCCTCCTGCACCAGAAAGACGGTGTCGGCGAAGCGCGCGTTACGGCGGATCAGGTCGAAGTAGCTCCGCAGTTGCGGCTTCCACACCGACCGGTCAAGATCGGTGTCGGGGATGCCTCGAATCAGGTGGTAGTCGCACCGCACGAACTGCTGGTGCACGAACCAGTTGAAGCCGAGGGTGTCGTGCTGCCCGATCCATGACCACTCTTCGGCAGTGATGTCATTGAGCGAGGCGCCCGAGCCAAAGATGAACACGGTGTCGCTGCGCCGCACGGAACGAAGGGCAGCCTCATCGAGCACCCGGTACTCGCGAATCCGACGACGAGCCGCGAGGTAGGGCCCGACACGCGGCCGCGCGGCACGAAGGGAGTGTGGCGCATCACCGATCCGACTGCGTAGCTGGCGAGCAAGGGCGCTTCGTCGAAGCAGCGTGCCCGCAAGATGACGGATCACGACGCGCAATCACGACGGCGAGATGCACCCAGCTGGTCGAGCGTCGATCTGCCCAGGCTCCACACGGCGTGATCATGGCACAAGCCGAAACACCCACCCTGCGCACCAGCAAGCACTGCGCCCGGAAACACTGCGCCCCGAAGCGCTGCTATGAATGCGCGAGATGATAACTCCTTCGAATTCCGGCTTCGATCCGGATCGCTACCGCGGCTGGGCGGCGCCTGCGTACGTCATCGCCGAAGCGGGCGTCAACCACGGCGGCAATCTCGAGGCCGCGCTGGAGATGGTGCGAGTCGCTGCGGGCAGCGGGATCGACGCCCTCAAGTTCCAGACCTACAAGGCGGGGCGCATCGCGACGCGCACGAGCTCGGCCTACTGGGACAGGTCAATGGAGCCGAGCGGCAGCCAGTACGAGCTGTTCCTCAAGTACGACATGTTCGACGAGTCCGACTACCGGCATCTCGCCGCAGCCTGTGCCGAAGCCGGCATCACCTTCCTGACGACCCCGTTCGACACGGACTGCATCTCGTGGCTCGACGAGCTGCTTGCCATGTGGAAGGTCGCATCGGCCGACATCACGAACTTCCCGCTGCTGCGGCGCATCGCGCGCACCGGCAAGCCGGTCATCCTCTCGACGGGCGCATCAACGCTCGGCGAGGTCGAGGAGGCGGTCGACGTCCTCACCCGCGCCGGCTGCCCGGATGTGACGCTGCTCCACTGCACGCTCTCGTACCCGACGGCCACGAGCGATGCGAACATCGGCACGATCGTCCATCTGCAGACGGCCTTCCCTGGCACCGTGCTGGGCTACTCCGATCACACGCTCCCGCACGACAGCTTCGCGGCGATCGCAGGTGCCTTCACGCTTGGCGCGCGCGTCATCGAGAAGCACTTCACGCTCGACAAGACGCTCACCGGCAACGACCACTGGCACTCGTTCGACGGTGCCGACTTCACGCGCCTGCGCGAGGAGCTCGACCGGCTGCAGATGCTGCTCGGGCAGCCACGCAAGCTCGTGCTGCCCAACGAGGAGCCGGCCCGCCTGCACGCCCGGCGCAGCCTCGTCGCGCGTGGCCCGATCCGTCGCGGCGAACTGCTGACCGCCGACGCGATCGATGTGAAGCGCCCGGGGACAGGCATCGAGCCGCGCCACCTCGAGACGCTCATCGGCTGGCACGCCACGGTCGACATCGAGGACGACACGACCCTGCAGTGGCACATGCTCGCGCCGCCGGCGTAGAGCCGGCGCCTTCGAGCGGCCGCTGGTCCGTCAGCCCCGTGCGGCGAGCCGCAGCGCTCGCAGCCGCTCGGCTGCCGCGACGATCGCCGCGCCGTGCCGCTCGACGAGCGTGTCCGTGAGCGCATGCACGGCCGCCGCGCCGTCGAGGTGGGCGTGCTGCTCCAGAATCGCGCTCCGGACCGGCTCGAACGCTTCGCCCAGGAAGCGCTCGTTGCCGTCCAGCAGAGCTGGGCGGCTCACTGCCGGCAGCAGCACGTAGTGCTTCACGACGTAGCTGCGCAGCGCGGCGAAGTCGAGCGAGGACGCGAGCTCCTCGAGCGCGGCGAGGTGCGCCGCGGTCACCTGCCCGCGAATCGCAACGAGCCCCGCGCTGTAGGCGGTGCCCGCGAGGAACTGCTCGGCCTCGAAGAGCAGCCGGCGCGGGCTGGTCTCGAAGGGCGTCGTGTCGACATAGGCGACGCGCGCCCTGTTCCGGTCGAGCCGGAAGCGCAGGTTACGGCCCTCGAACATCACCTCGCTCCCATCGGCACGCCGCTCGCGGAGGTAGCCGCCAGCCGCGGCGTAGGCAGCCTTCGAGTACGCCCAGGCGCAGTCCGAGGGCACGCGGGTGAAGGCCCGGAAGAGCTCGTCGCGGAACAGCGCCTCGTCGGCGTCGAAGGCGTACGCGGCGATCGTCGAGGGCGGGAAGAACACCGTTCCGACCTCCGCGAAGTACCGCGCGGCGAGCCGGGGCACCTGGGCCCAGAAGGTTGCCGGATAGTGGCCGGCGTAGGTCACGGCATCGACCGTCCCGGCAGCGAACCGGGCGCCGACATCGGCGATCCACCCCGGGTGGAAGCGCGTGTCGACGTCGGTGCTCGCCAGGATGGCACCGGCACCGCTCGTCGCGGGAGCGAGCGCGAACTCCGCACCACGGCGGCGCGCATCGACGTGGCTGCCAGGCGGCTCCTGCAGGACGACGATCTCCAGCTGCGGGTGTCGCTCGCGCGCGCTCTCGATCGCGGCGAGCGTCCCGTCGCTGCTGAAGCTGTCGACGACGATCACGCGCAAGACGCCGCTTGGCAGCGTCGCTCCGTCGCCGCCGAGCTGGCCGCCGACGCTGTCGAGGTAGCCAGCGATCTCGTGCGCCTCGTTGAGCACCGGCACTACGACATCGACTGGCAGGAGGGAGGTCATCGCGGGAGGCCCCGAACGGTCGGGAGCGCTGATCCTATCCGCGTCCGCGTCGGCGCATTCGGCTAGTCTCACAGCTCCCGCCCGGACGAATGGCGCGCGGATCCTGCCCATGCATGCTGCCCCCTCCCTCTCGGGTCGTTCAGTCGTCGTCACCGGTGCCGGTGGCTTCATCGGCAGCCATCTCGTCGAACGGCTGGTCGCGGACGGCGCCAGGGTGCGCGCCTTCGTGCGCTACAACGGGCGCGGCGACCGCGGCAACCTGGAACTGGTCGCGCCGGAGACGCTGGCCGAGGTCGAGGTGCTGTTCGGCGATCTGCGCGATCCGTGGAGCGTCGAGAAGGCCGTTGCAGAGCAGGATGTCGTCTTCCATCTCGGCGCCCTGATCGCGATCCCGTACTCGTACCAGGCCCCGGCCGACGTGCTCGCAACCAATGTTGGCGGCACGCTGGCGGTGCTCCAGGCCGCGCTACGCCGCGATGGCACGCGCGTTGTTCACACCTCGACGAGCGAGGTCTACGGCACCGCCGAGACCGTGCCGATCAACGAGCGCCACCGCCTGCACGCGCAGTCACCGTACGCCGCGAGCAAGGTCGGCGCCGACCAGCTTGCCCTGAGCTTCCACCTCTCGTTCGGTCTGCCCGTCGCCACAGTCAGGCCGTTCAACTGCTTCGGGCCGCGGCAGTCGGCCCGGGCGCTCGTGCCGACGGTGATCACCCAGGCGCTGTTCGCCGACGAGCTCAAGCTCGGCGCGCTCGACCCGACACGCGACCTGACGTTCGTCAGCGACACGGTCGACGCCTTCGTGCGCGCCTCGCTGTCCGACGCTGCGCTCGGCGAGGTCATGAACATCGGCACCGGCAGCGACGTCTCGGTCAGGAGGGTCGTGGAGCGCGTGCTCGCGCTGGTGGGGCGAGATCTCCCCATCCGCCACGACCCGGCGCGCGTCCGTCCCGACCGCAGCGAGGTCAAACAGCTGGTCTGCGACTCGACTGCAGCACGCCGGATCATCGGCTGGGAGCCCCGTCACAGCCTCGATGAGGGCCTACGCAAGACCATCGACTGGGTCGCCGCGCATCCCGACCGGTATCGCACCGGCGAGTACGCCACCTGAGAGCCGGTTCTGTGAGGCCCGTACTCGTCACCGGCGGCAGCGGAGCGCTTGGCAGGCAGCTGATCTCTCTGCTCCTCGAACGCGGGGACGACGTCACGGCGCTCGCGCGCACGGTTCCGACGGTCGACGCGCCGCCGGCTGCGACCTGGCTTGAGGCCGACCTCCGTCACGAGGAGGCGATCGACCGTGCGCTCGAGCGGCTACAGCCGGCGGTCATCTTCCACCTGGCTGGCGCGCGCGGCGGAAGCCACGGCGACCTCACGGCGATCAACGTCGCCGGGCTCTCGCACCTGATCGGCGCCCTCGCGCGGCGCGGGCTTCGGCCGCGCGTGATCATCGCCGGGTCGAGCGCCCAGTACGGCCTCCGCCAGTCGTCCGCGCCGGTCGCCGAGGCGGAGGCCCTGCGCGCCGAGAGCTGGTACGGCGCAACCAAGAATGCCCAGGAGGCGCTGGCGTTCGGGGCATTCCGGGCCTCGGGCCTCGAGACGATCGCGGCCCGCCTCTTCAACCTGATCGGCCCCGGACAGCGGGCGGGGCTCATCGCGGCCGACATCGCGCTGCAGCTCGTCGATCCCGGCACGACCGAGCTCGTGGTCGGCGCGACCGACGGAGTTCGCGACTTCGTCGACTACCGCGACGCTGCACGCGCGCTACTGCTGCTCGCGGAGACCGGCGAGCCAGGCCGCGCCTACAACGTGGCCAGCGGGTCGGGGACACCGATCCGCAGCATCATCGAGACCCTGCTCGAGCGGTCGCTTCGCAACGATCTCGCGATCGTCGAGCGCACGGCGCCGGGTCAGGCGCCAGGGGGCCAGCTGATCGGCGATGCCACGGCGCTCGCCGACGCAACGGGCTGGGCGCCTCGCCATGCTCTGGACGAGAGCCTGGCCGACCAGTTCGACGTCCACGCACGCGACTGGCGAGACTCCGCTACTCGAAACCCCTGACACGCTCCTGCGCCTCCGCGTAGGAGCTCGGGTCGCCAATGTCGAGCCAGTCCTCGTGGATCGGGAACGCAATCACGCGCTTGCCGTGCGCCAGCAGGCGCTCGATCAGATCGACCATGCTCTGTGACTCGCCCGGGGTGACTGCGGCGCGGGCCGCCGGGCTCAGGACGTAGATCCCGGCATTGACCAGATGGCGCAGCACAGGCTTCTCCGTGATGCGCTCGACCTCGACACCGTTCGTCTCGACGACACCGAACGGCAGGGGCGTCTCGTGCACGCGGACGCCAACGGTCATGTCGGCCTGGTGCTCGTTGTGGAAGCGCGAGAGCGCGCGGAAGTCGACCGCCGTCAGGATGTCGCCGTTCATCACGACGAGCGGCCCGTCGGCTTCGATCGCGCTGAGCGAGCCGGCGGTGCCAAGCGGCTTGTCCTCGGTGACGTACTGGATGTCCACCCCGAAGCGGCTGCCGTCCCCGAAGTGATCGACGATCTGCTTCGCCCGATAGTGCGTCGTCAGGTTGACCGAGCTGATCCCCGCAGTGCGGAGCTGATCGATGATGTGCTCGAGCAGCGGCCGGCCGCCCACCGGCAGCATGGGCTTGGGTGTCTCTGCGGTAAGCGGGCGGAGACGGGTGCCGCTGCCGCCGGCCATCACCACGGCCGAGAGCGGGGCCTGGGCGTCGCTGATCAGGTCGCCGAAGAGGACGATGTCGACGACCCGGCCCTCGTCGTCCAGGACGGGGAGCTGGCGCACGCCCGCCGCGGTCATCCGCTGCAGGAGCTCGGCCGGCACCATGCCAGGAGAAGCGACGACGGGCGTCGCAGGAACCGAGCGAATCAGATCGGCCTTGTGCTCGACGAGAGCGCCGACCGCGCTGTCGAGGTCGATCCCGGCAAGGATCACCCGACGGACATCGCCATCGGTCACGGTGCCGATCAGGCGCCGCTCGTCGTCAACGACGAGCGCGATGCCCTCGCCGTTGCGATCGATCACCGCCATCGCCTCCCGGATCGAGGCCGAAGGCGGGATCAGGAAGCCCTCCACTGCGGCGAAGCGGTCGCCCGTCATGACGCTCGACTCTCGCGTGGGATCGCTACGTGCGGGCATGGCCTCAGCGAAGCGGGATGTCGCCTGAGACGCACTCGGCCATTGTAGTCCTGGATCGAGCAGACCTTCTGCAGCTGTGGAGACGCCGCGTGGCAACCGCACTCCCAGCGAACCACGCCGCTATTTGCGGGCGTAGCACTCCAGCATGTTGCGCCAGAAGGCGAAGCGGCGCTTGATGCCGAACAGCCGGAGGACGAACGAGACGTGGTCACGAAGGGGCGCCGCGTACGGCGTGCCCAGGTACGGATAGGTGAACGTGACCTCACGGAAGCCCAGGTTCAGCAGGCACTGGCGCAGCACTCGATCCGAGAAGACGACGTAGTTCAGTTCGGGCACGAGCGGCGGCAGATCCTGGAAGAGGCGGTACACCGGGCCACCGGCGTTGGGGGTCGCCAGGGCGACGAGCCACCCGCCAGGCTTGAGCCACCGCAGGCTGTCCGCAAGCGTCTCGATCGGTCGGTCGAGATGCTGGAGCGAGCCCCGCAGGAGAACGAGGTCGCACCAGGCGTCTCCCTCCGGCAGGTCGAACCGCACTCCCTGGGCAGCGCACAGCGACCGGGCGTGCTCGGACACCTCGATCCCGAAGCGCTCCCAGCGGTCGGCGGGGAACAGGGCGAGGGACTCGCCGAGACCGCAGCCGATATCCAGGACGACGCCGCGCTCGAGGCCCGTCCGCGCGAGCATGCGATCGTGCTCCTGGCGGCGGGCGATCTCGCGCCGCGGGTCGATGCGCTCGTCGAAGTACGAGCGCTCGTAGTCGTCATTCATGCAACGCGCTCCAGTCGTAGCGGGTGACGGAGCACGCGGGAGACCTCGATCGCACGATCGCTGGCGACCGATGCGGCAGCGACGCCGATCTCCTCCACCTGGGACGGCGCGACGGGAACATGCCAGCTCCGGCTGCCCATGCTGCGTGCGTGCAGCCGGCAGAAACGCCCGTCGGTGAGCCGCGCTGCGACGAACGGAGCCGACTGAAAGAGGTCATCCGATGCGACGATCTGGAAGCCGCGCTCGTCGACGGTAGTCGCGAGCGAGATCGGAGCCGGGACGAGTCCGTGCAGGCGCCGGTGCGCACCCTCTGCGGTGCAGCTCGCCCAGGGCACGCCGAGCCGGTTCGACACGCGCGCGAGCAGCTCGGCGATCGCGTACGTCTCCGGCCGCATGTCGCGGTTGTCGTGGCTGAAGAACGAGAGCACCTGGTCGGTGCCGGTCCGCTCCGCCTCGCGGAAGCACTCCTCGAGCTCGGCCTCGCCGACGCTGTTGTAGCGGGAGAGCAGATCGACCGAGCGGTAGACGTGCCGGCGGCGCAGGCCTTCACGGAAGAGGCTCGCGTGCGACGGCCGGTAGCCCGTCCACCGCTCGGGCGCGCCAAACCAGTTGAAGGCGTTCAGACTGGCACCCTCGACCGAGCGGTTCGAGACACGATTGGAGTAATCGAGCGGGAACACCTCGTCGAGCCAGGCTGACGCGGCCTCCTCCTCGATCGTGCCGCCAGCGCGGAAGGCAACGGGGAAGTCGTGCCGCTCGAGCAGGCGCCGGGCGAGGATCTGGTTGTGCTCGTTGCTCTCGAGCCAGGTTTCCGCCCACTGATCGCCCGCACCGCTTGCCGGCGGGGCGTGATAGTGCCAGTGCAGCCCGTCCTGTTCGATCGGCAGCGCGACCAGGTGGTCGTACGTGTCGTGGTAGCGCGCGACCCGGTTCTTCGGGTTCGTCCGAAACCCGGTGAAGTCGAGGATGAACCAGTTGAACAGGTACGGGTTGCCTTCGCTGTCGACGTGGGCGAGGCGGAACTCAGCGCTGGTGAGCTCGGCGAGCGAGGCGTCGATCGCAGCCCAGTCGTCCATGAACTCGGCGCTTCCGTCAGGCAGCCTGCGGGCGTCTCCGCCGAGCGGCCCCTCGGTGTCGATCGCGTGGACGACGAGAACTGTCGGCTGGTCGGTCATGTCGTCGCCGGGAAGAGCTCGGGCGAGCAGGTGGCGAGATTGAGGACTGCCTCGACCTCGTACTCGGGGTCGACGGCAACAAGGGCCTCGTGGACGCGCACCAGGGCGGCGTGATCCTCGGGGGTGTCGATCGTCGCCCGGATCGACGAGAAGTTCCCGAAGGGACAGTCCAGGCCCACGAGGGAGAAGCGGTCGGGGTTCCGGTAGAGGAACGGCGTGACGTGCTCGCGGTCGTAGGGATCCGTCGCCGCGGCGGCGGCCTCCCTGAGCGCGTCGGCGCGAACGATCTCGACGTCGAGTCCCTCGGGCCAGCTCTTGCGCAGGGAGTTGCTGAGATAGTCGGGCGCACCGCAGTCGTCGTAGGCCTCGAGCAGGCCGTCGATCAGCGACGGGCAGATCAGCGGGCGGTCGGCACAGATCCGGACAACGAGCTCCGGACTCTCGTCGACGCTCGCGAGGCTGGCGGCGAACCGACCGAGGACATCGGCCTCCGACCCGCGGAAGCTACGCACCCCGAGGACGTCGGCGCAGGTCGCGATCGCAGCGTCGCCCGGCGCTTCGGATGTTGCCACGACGATTCCGAGTGGATGGCGAGCTCGGCCGAGTCTCGCGACGATGTGCGACAGCAACGTTGTCTCGCCAAACGGCACGAGCACCTTGCCCGGGAACCGGGTCGATCCCGTCCGCGCCTGGAGAACGATGATCGCGCTACGCACGCTGCTGCTCCACGGCCACAGCGATAGCCTACGCGGGTGGGCCTGGGGCACGCTTCACGTCCCCGCCGCCACCGGAATCACGCGTCGCGTCGTACGCCGCCAGCGTCGCCCGCGTCACCGCTTCCCACGAGAACCGCTCCCGCGCCCGCGCGCGACCCGCGGCGCCCATGCGAGCGCGCAGCTCCGGGTCGGCAAGCAGCCGCTCGAGCGCCGCGCGCAGCGCGGCGACATCGCCGGGCGCCACGAGCAAGCCAGTGACCCCGTCCTCGACCAGGTCGAGCAGGCCGCCGGTGGCGCTCGCCACGACGGGGCGACCGTGCGCCATCGCCTCGAGGCAGGCGACGCCGAAGCCCTCGCGCAGCGAGGGGCAGCAGACGACCGCGGCGGCCGCGTAGTAGGGGCCGAGCCCGGCGTTGGGGATGAAGCCGAGCGCCTCGGGTACCTCGGGGCGCAGCGGCCCGTCGCCGACGACGACGAGCGGCAGCTCGCGGCGGGAGCTAGCGCCGTGGGGGGCGGGCGGCCCGCCCGCGACGGCGACGAGCAGCTCACGGATGCCCTTCTC